>JBEVLJ010000155.1:0-3930 GCA_040509195.1 Acidimicrobiia bacterium | reverse complement strand
GCCGGCGTCCCGCCGCGCACGATCTTCCACTGCTTCACCGGCGGGCCGGTCGAGGCGCAGCGCGCGCTCGACCTCGGCGCGCACCTCTCCTTCAGCGGGATCGTCAGCTTCAAGAACGCCGACGACGTGCGCGCCGCGGCCGCGGTCACGCCGCTCGATCGCATGCTCGTGGAGACCGACGCGCCGTACCTCGCGCCGGTGCCGCATCGCGGTCAGGAGAACCGACCCCTGTGGGTCGCCGACGTCGGCGCGGCCCTCGCCGCCGCGGTGGGCGCGCCGATCGACATCATCGCGTCAGCCACTGCGGCGAACGCCGAGGCCGTCTTCGGGATCGCCGCGAGCGCCTGACCAGGGACGATCCACGCGTCGTTGTCGAGTCTCGGGTCGCTTGATACGGTTCGCACCTCGAAGTGCCGTCGACCACGCCCGAACGCGTGCGCCGCGACGACCGCTTCTCCAATGATCACCGTGCACGGAAGGGCGCGTCCGATCACCGATCACTCGAGTCGACCCGCGAGTCGCGGACACCGCGCGTGGTTGCACGCGCGTCGTCACACCGCGCCGCTTCCCGCGCACGTCACGCGCGCGATTCGACCGTCGCCCGCGCGCGCACAGGCGCATGACCCGTCGACCTGGCTCCCGGTGCCCGACGTGAGCTCGCTGCCCACGATCGACGTGATGCTCGAGGTCACTGCGGAACCGGCGATCGATCTCGTCGCACTCGAAGCGTTGGTCACGCCCACTCCCGCACGGGCGGAGCCGCACGACGCGGCCACGTGGCTGCCGTTGCCCGGCGATCTCCACACGATGCCCGAGCTCACCGAGATGCTCGCCCCGAACGCCGCCCTCCAGGCCGCGGTGTTGGCGGAGACCGACGCGCTCGTCGCCGATGCCGTCGCCGCCGCCGAAGCGGCCGTGGCACCCTCACCCGCCCGGGCGGAGCCTCACGACGCCACCACGTGGCTCCCGCTGCCTGACCCCGAGTCGCTGGTGCCGCTCACCGAGCTCGCCGCGGCCGCCGACGACGGTGTATCGAGGCCTCGAGGATGGCGCCGCGTGTCGTCCGCCACCTTCCGGCCCCGCAACCTCCTGCTCCTCCTGCTCGTCACCGCCACCGCGGTCGCGGTCGTGCGCCCGATGGTCGACACGAAGTCGGTCGCGGTGGCCGGCCTCGCGCCGATCGCGGTGAACGTCGACCTCGACGGAACCCAACACGCCGTCACCACCACCGCGCGTCACGCGCCGGCGCTGATGCGTCAGCTCCACGTCGGCAAGCTCGTCGCAGTGCGCACCGCACCCGGCACCTTGAAGAACGGGTCGTCGGTCGTGTTCCGCACTCGTCGCTCGGGACTGCTGAGCGTCGATGGCCAGACGTTGAGCTTCGACTCGCCGTCGCGCACGGTGGGCGAGCTCATCGCGGCGTTCCACGTGTCGCTCGACGGTGAAGACACCACCTCGCCCTCGCCCGACACGCTCCTTGCCGACGGCGATCGCGTCACGGTCGTGCGCGTGGGTGCCGCGACCACGCAGACCACCGAAGCGATCCCGTTCACCGAGGAGTCGGTGGTCGATCCGACCGTCGCGATCGGCGAGACCCGCCAGATTCGCGCCGGCAAGGACGGCACCGCGACCATCACGTGGCGCGAGCGCGTCGAGAACGGCGTGGTGGTCGGGCGCACGATGCTCTCGAAGGTCACCACGGTCGCGCCCGTCTCGAACGTCGTCGGCACCGGCAGCAAGGCCGACTGGCATTGGGACAAGCTCGCGGAGTGCGAGTCGGGCGGCAGGTGGAACACCGTCGACCAGGGCACACCGGCGTACGACGGCGGGCTCGGGATCTACCGGGGCACGTGGAGGGCCTACGGCGGCACGGAGTTCGCACCCAACGCCGGTCTCGCGACCCGTGAGCAGCAGATCATCGTGGGGATGCGGATCTACGCCGACCTCGGCTGGGATCCGTGGGGGTGCGCGAACCACGCGCTGGGGTGGAACTGACGCCCAGTAGCGTCACCCCGTGGATCTCCTGACTCCGGCATCGATCCGCGCGCTCTTGAGCGAACACCACCTCGACGCCAAGCGGAGCCTCGGGCAGAATTTCCTGGCCGATCCCAACACCGCGCGTCGGATCGCCAACCTCGCGGCCGTGGAGCCCGGTGATGATGTGCTCGAGATCGGGCCGGGGCTCGGCTCGCTCACGCTCGCGTTGCTCGAACGTGGCGCGCGCGTGCGTGCGCTCGAGCTCGACGCCAAGCTCGCGACGGTGTTGGCCGAGGTGGTCGGCGACGACGCTGCCGTCGATGTCCGCGTCGGCGACGCGCTGCGCGTGCCCGTGGCCGAGTTGCTGGCCCGCGACGTCGATCGCGACGTCGATGGGAAGGATGTTTCGGACAAGTCGGCCGCGCCGGGACGCGCCAGTTGGACGTGCGTGTCGAACCTCCCATACAACGTCGCAGTCCCAGTGGTGATCCGATTGCTCGAGGAAGCGTGCGAGGTGGAGCGCATCGTGGTGCTCGTGCAACGAGAAGTGGGCGAGCGCATGGCCGCGTCGCCCGGTGACGACCAGTACGGCGCGGTCTCGGTGAAGGTCGCGTACTACTCCGAAGCGTCGTTGCTGGGTGTCGTGCCGCCCACCGTGTTCCTGCCCCGTCCCAAGGTCGACTCGGTGCTCGTCGGCCTCGTGCGCCGCGCTGTGCCGCCCGTGCAGGTGCCGTCGACCGATGACCTCTTCGGACTGGTGCGCAGCGGTTTCGGGCAGCGGCGCAAGATGTTGCGTCGTTCGCTGGCTCCGGTGCTCGGTGACCGCACGGTCGACGTGCTCGAGCGCGCGGGGGTCGCACCCACGGCGCGCGCCGAGACACTCGGGCTCGACGAATGGGCCGCGGTGGCACGATCGGCGGCGGTGGCTGCGTGAGACTTGCCCGCGTTCGCGCGACCGCGTATCCGAAGCTCACCCTCTCGTTGCGGGTCACCGGCACGCGGCCCGACGGTTTCCACGACCTCGAAGCGCTGGTCGTGTCGCTCGGGAATCCGCAAGACGTGCTCGAGGCGTACGCGGTGCCGGCGCCCGGCGGCGTGCGGGTCGAGCTCGCTGGTGGCGACGCCGCGGGCGAGGGCGTGCCCACCGACCACACGAACCTCGCGTTCATCGCGGCGGAGCGCCTGATGGTGCGAGCCGGGCGATCGGGTCACGGCGTGCGCATCGTGTTGCGCAAGCGCATCCCGGCGGGCGCGGGGCTCGGTGGGGGATCCGCCGACGCGGCAGCGGCGTTGCTCGCGGTCCGCAAGCTCCTCGACCTCGACGTCGACGACGCAGGTGTGATGGCCGTGGCCGCCGAGGTGGGTTCCGACGTGTCGTTCTGCGTGCGGGGCGGTACGGCCTGGATGCGTGGACGCGGTGAGCTCATCGAGCCGCTCGACGTGCAAGCGGGCATGGCGTTCCTCGTGGCCATCCCGCCGTTCCGCTTGAGCACGCCCGCGGTGTACGCCGCGTGGGATCGCCTCGGTGGCCCGCGCTCGGACCGCGGCGTGCCCGCACCACGTCGGGTGGCCTCGTTGCTCCCGGAGCTCTACAACGACTTGGAACCGGCGGCGGAGGCGATCGAGCCTCGCCTCGTCGAGTTCCGCACCGCCTTGGAGTCGACCGCCGGCCGTCCGGCGATCCTCGCGGGCAGCGGCTCGGCCTACGTGGTGCCCGTCAACAACGCACGCGACCTGCCCCACCTCGTCGACCAAGTGGGCCGTCGCTTGCGCGTGCCCGTCGTCGGCACGACCTCTGTCTCCCGCGGAGTTCGCATATCTACGTAGTCACCGGCTTCGCCGGCGCTCGCCGCTGAGGCCTGCGACTTGCGCGTGACGGCTTCGTCAGACAACTCGGGCTCTCGACTCCCACGCAGTCAAAGGCCCGCGCGGCTCGCGCGTTGTGACGCTTCA
>JBEVLJ010000154.1:0-5870 GCA_040509195.1 Acidimicrobiia bacterium | reverse complement strand
CACCATCGACGCCGACGGAGTACGTCTCACCGGTGCGAACCGGTACGTCGACGGCGGTGACGGCGGCGACACCTACAACTACAGCCCGCCCGCGCGCGACCTGATCGTGGACACGCCGGAGTCGGTGTCGATCGACGTGATCGACGACGGGCCGGTTCGGGCGCGTCTCGTCGTGACGAGCAGGTACCGCTGGCCCGGGCGGGCAATCGGCGACGAGCGCGCGTGCAGCGCGCGCGGCGACGAGCTCGTCGCGGCCGACATCCGCACCACGCTCGAGCTGCGCGCCGGCGAGCGATTCCTCCGCGTGCGCGTCGATCTCGACAACAGCGCGCGCGACCACCGCCTCCGCGCCCACTTTGCCCTCCCTGCGCGAGTCAGCGGTTCCGACGCCGAGTGTGCGTACACAGTGGTGCACCGCGGCCTCACCGCCGAGGGCGGCCCGCACGAGCGCGGCCTGCCCACCTTCGTGTCGCGTCGATTCGTCGACTGCTCGTCGGCCGCGGACGACGCCGAAGATGACCTGGGCGTGGCGCTCCTGCACGACGGCCTCCTCGAGTACGAGGTGCTCGACGACGGCGCGGAGATCGCCCTCACGCTGTTGCGTGCCACCGGCTACCTGTCTCGCTCGGAGCCCGCCTACCGCCCCAACCCCGCGGGTCCGTTGCACTCCCTCGAAGGTCCTCAGCTCCAGCGACCGCTCACGCTCGAGTACGCAGTGCTCCCCCACCGCGGCAACTGGGAAGCGGCGCGCGTGGCCGACGCGGCCGACGACTTCCTCGTGCCGCTCGCCACGGTGCGCGTCGAACCGAGCAGTTCCCACGCGACGCGCGGCCCCGTCGGACACGACCTTGCCGTCGACGGCGCGCACGTGTCGGCGCTGGTGCGCGACGACCACACCGGCGAGCTGGTCGTCCGGATGGTGAACCTGTCTTCCCACGCGACGACCGCTTCCATCGCCGACGGCGAGGGTCAGCCGCGGCATGGCGACGTGGTCGACCTCACGTCCGCACCGATCCAGCCGTTCGCCGGCACGATCGATCTCCGTCCCTGGGAGATCGTGACCGTTCGTCTGCACTCGAGCTGACGCCTCACATCCTGACGCCTCACGTCAGGGTGCAGAACGTCAGGGTGCAGAACGTCAGGGTGCAGAACGTCAGGGTGCAGACACGCCCACGTGCAGACCGCGGCCGGTGAGGCCTTCCTCCCGCGCGTAGCGCAGACCGACGCGCTCGAACGCGGCGCGGTACTGCTCGAACGTGAACAGCCCGAGCCGGTGCTCCTCCACGACGTGCTCGATGCCGTCGAGCGTGGCGATCACATAGTGATGATCGATCACGCTCACGTCGCCGTCGCGACGACTCAACATCACGCGCGCGGCAGCAGTGTCGACACCCACCACGCTGTGCGCGGAGGCGTGTCCGTCGAGGAACGCGTCGGGAGTGATCCAACCTTCGACGATGAGCACCCCGCCCGGTGCAACGTGCGCCGCCATGTTCTCGATCGCGACGTCAAGATCGCGCGGCGTGGTCATGTAACCGATCGCGCTGAACAGGCAGGTGACCACGTCGAACGTCTCGTCGAGCGCGAACGTTCGCATGTCACCTTCGGTGAACGACAAGGCCGGGAACGCGAGCCGAGCCTCGGCGAGCATCGCGGCACTCACGTCGACGCCGGCGACGCGCGGATAGTGCGCCGCGAGATGCGAGAGGTGCACACCGGTGCCGCACCCGACGTCGAGCAACGAGCGTCCACCCAGCGCGTACTGCTCGGCGAGCGCGATCACCGCGTTGGCCTCGGCGGCGTAGTCCTTCTCCCGGTAGAAGAGGTCGTACGCCCGCGCCGCGCGTGTGTACGGGTCGGTGTCCGGCATGCTCGGACCCTACCGACTCACTGCACCCGCGCCAGCAGGGTTTCGCCGCGCTGATCGCTCGACGCCCACGTGGGATCCAGCCCCGGCGCGCACACCTGCGCGCCCGCCGGCGCTTCCCACAACAGCGCCGGGCGGTCGCCGTGCCAACGCACCGAAAACGAGACCGGACCGAGACGCGTGGGCGCCTCGCGTACGTCGACCGCCTGACCGTTCCACGCCGACGGCCACTCCGGGAACAGTTGCAGCGTGCGTGCGTCTTCGCGCAGCAGCTGCCGACGGATCGCGAGCAATCGATGCGCGGCGGTGAGCGCGGCCGAACCTGACGCCATCGACCCTGGTGAGGACGCCGGCGACGCGCCCACGTCGCGGCGCGCCGCTCGTCGCTTGGCGAAGAAGCCGAGCCGATGCCATGCGGTCAGTGCCTCCTCGTCGAAGCCCCAGTCTTCCAGCGCCGCGACCACCGCCGGGGCCGGCAAGTTGGCCTGCCCTGCGAGCAACACGCACGCCCGCGCCGCATCGATCTCGGATTGCCGTGCGGGGTCGGGCAGCTCGACGCGCATGCCGCGCGCGAGCTGGGCCTGCCATCCACGTACCACGGTCGCGGCATCCGGCATCGCCGTGAGGTCGAGCTCACGGACACCGGCCGTGTCGTGACGACCGAGCGCAACCGCGAACCGCAACCGAGTGCGATGCGCGACCGGATACAGGAATGCGCAGTCGAGCGTCGCGTGGCGATCGCGCAGCACGGGCATCTCGGCCTCGTGCGCGCCGCCGGAGGTCACGATGGACTCCAGTGCACCCGTCGACGACGACGCCCAGCGCGACGGTGGCCGCAGCGCGGTGATCGCGGGCACGCTGTCGACGAGCACGGTCGTGTCGGAGCGCGCGACCACCGTCGCGCCGCGCACCACCATGGCCAAGACGAACGGTGCAGGCGATGCGTTCTCCACGTCGATCACCACCGCGTCACCGGTGACGCCGTACACCTCGTGGACCGCGTCACCACCGGGAATGCGCATCGCAGTGTGCACGACCGGCATGTCGTCGACGAGCGACCGTCGCACCGCGGCCTCGTGCGCCGGAACGTGCCACCGATCGTCGCCGCCGATCCACCACTCGAGCGACCACAGCGCGCGTTGCGGCCGCACAGTGCCGGCGCCGTCGACGGTCGCGTGGCGCGTACCTCCGAGCACACCGACGAGATGCTCGCCGTAGGTGTCCGGCCCGATGCTCACCACTGGCCGCGGCTCACTGGTCGATCTTCACTGAGGTCCGAGCCCATGCAGCTCCGCCTTCGCTTCGCGCAACATGAGGTCGGCCACGAGGTCGGCGGGACGTCGACCGTCGTGCAACACGGCGCCGCAGATGCTCGCGATCGGCATCTCGACGCCCACCCGCTCAGCCAAGGCCAGCACCGCGCTGGTGCTGTGCACGCCTTCGGCGACCATGTTCGACGATGACAGGATGTCGTCGAGCGAACGGCCGCGACCGAGCTCCACGCCGACGCGGCGGTTGCGGCTCAGGCTGCTCGTGCACGTGGCCACGAGATCGCCGAGGCCCGCGAGCCCTGCGAACGTGAGCGGCTGGCCGCCCATCGCGACGCCGAGCCGCGTGACTTCGGCCAGACCACGAGTGATCAACGCCGCTCGCGTGTTGTCGCCGTACCCCAGGCCGGCGGCCGTCCCCACCGCCATCGCGATCAGGTTCTTCGTCGCGCCGGCGATCTCGCAGCCCACCACGTCGGGGTTGGTGTACACCCGGAAGCGCTCGGTCATGAAGAGCTGCTGCAACCGATCGACGGTGGGACCGTCGGTGCATGCCACCACCGACGCCGCTGGTTGTCCTTCGGCGATCTCGCGCGCGAGGTTCGGGCCCGTGAGCGTCGCGACCTTGCCCGGATCGTGGCCGACGAGCACGTCGAGTACGACCTCCGTCATCCGCAACAAGGTGTCGCGTTCCACGCCTTTCGCCAGGCTCACGACCGGCACGTCGGGCGCGATCACGTCGGCCACTTGGGAGAGCACCGCGCGGAACCCGTGCGACGGCACCGCCATCACCACCACGTCGGCGTCGGTGCACACCGCGCTGATGTCGGCCGAGGCGCGCAACGCGGCCGGCAGCTCCAGGCCGGCGAGGTACGCCTCGTTGCGATGCTCCGTCGCGATCGAGTCGGCCACCGCCGGGTCGCGCGCCCACACCGTGGTGGGCGCATTGGCGCTCAGCAGCGCCGCGATCGTGGTGCCCCACGACCCGGCTCCGACGACCGCAACGGAGGTCACGGACGTCGCCGAATTCACGATCGGTAGCATACGTGGCACCTTCCATGACGAGCCGATGACGCACACCGACGCCACGCCTTCCCAGGTTCGATCGACGCCACCTCCACGTGCAGGTGTTGCCATTCCGATCCGGGCGTTCGCGCTCGGCAAGGCCCGACTCGCCGAAGAGCTCACCGTCGACGCACGCGCCGCACTGAGCCGCTGCTGGGCCGATCAGGTGGCCGATGCCGCGGCCGGGTTCCCCACGGTGGTCATTTCGTCGGATCACGAGGTCCGGGCCTGGGCCGCCGAGCGCTCACTGGCCGTGATCGACGATCCTGGCTCGCTCGACGCCGCGGCCGACGCCGGGCGCTCATGGGTCGCTGCGCAGGACCTCGTGCGGGTCGTGGTCGCGCACGCCGATCTTCCCGAGGCTCGCTCGTTGGCGGGTGTCGCGCGTGACGGCGCGCGCCCGATCGTGACCCTCGTGCCGTGTCACCGTGACGACGGCACCCCGGTGCTCAGCGTGCCGGTGGATCTTCCCTTCCACTTCGCGTACGGCCCTGCTTCGTTCCGGCGCCACGCCGCGGAAGCGCGACGCATCGCGGCTGCGGTGCGCGTCGTGCGCGATCCGTCGCTCGCGTTCGACGTCGACGTGCCGAGCGACCTCGACCGGATCCGCACTTCCGTCTCACGATGACGAGCACCAACCTCTCGGTGCCCGCTCGCGCACTGGCGATCGGCGCACACCCCGACGACGTCGAGTTCGGTTGCGGTGCAACGCTCAGGAAGTGGTCGACGCTCGGCGCGCACTGCGAGATCCTCGTGCTCACCGACGGGTCGAAGGGCACCTGGGATCCCGACGCCGACACACGGGAGCTCGTGGCCACGCGCGAACGCGAACAATTGGTCGCCGCCAACATCCTCGGCGTCGCACGCGTGCGCTTCCTGCACGCGGTCGACGGCGAGCTCGCGGTGACGCGCGACACCGTCGCGCAGGTGTGTGCCGCGATCCGCGACGCGCGACCCGAGGTGGTGCTCGGCCAGGATCCGTGGAAGCAGTACCGGTTGCATCCCGATCATCACGCCGCCGGTCGCCTCGTGATCGACGGGCTCGTCGCGGCGCGCGACCCTCACTTCTTCGCCGATCTCGGAACGCACCACCGTCCCGACGAGTTGTTGTTGTTCGAAGCGCAGGTCGTCGACCACGTCGAAGCGGTCGACGACGCCGCCGTCGACGCAAAGGTGGCATCACTGCTCGCGCACCAGAGCCAGTGGCGCTCCACGATGGCGATCGATGACGGCTCCGATGACGAGTTGCGCCGCACCCGTGACGAGTTCGCCGCCACGGTGCGTTCGCAGCTGCACCGGTCGAATGACACCACCACCGCGAACGACGTCGCCGCGCTCGCTGAGCAGTTCAAACGCATCTCGGAGTTGTGACCATCGCGGCATGAATTGCGTGAGGGACCCCGAAGGGCCCCTCACGGTCGTGCTCGTTCGACGAACGGTGGTGAACGTCAGCGACGCTTGGTCGCCCGCTTCACCGTGCGCTTCTTCGCCGGCTTCCGTGCCGTCGTCTTCTTCGCCGGCTTCCGAGCGGTCGTCTTCTTCGCCGCCGCCTTCTTCACCGTGCGCTTCTTCGCCGGCTTCCGAGCGGTCGTCTTGTTCGCCGGCGCCTTCTTCACCGTAGGCGTCTTCGGCGGCTTACGCGCGGTGGTGTTGAGCGCCGGCGGATTAGT
>JBEVLJ010000153.1:0-8226 GCA_040509195.1 Acidimicrobiia bacterium | reverse complement strand
TGTTGCTCGGGCCATCAGGAGCCGGGAAGTCAACGCTCGTGAATGCGCTGGTCGGATCCGAGCTGCTCGCCGTCGGCGCGGTGCGCGAGCTCGATCAGCGCGGGCGACACACCACGTCGTCGCGTCGCCTGGTCCCGCTTCCGACCGGTGGATCGCTCGTCGACATGCCCGGGTTGCGCAGTCTCGGGACCGATGCGAGCGACGAATCGATCGCCGCCGCGTTTCCCGAGATCGAGGAGCTCGCCGCGGAGTGCCGCTTCGCCGACTGCACCCATCGCGTGGAACCTGGGTGCGCGGTGCAGCGTGCGGTGGCGGACGGCTCGCTCGATCGCGAACGCTTCGAGAGCTTCTCCAAACTTGAACGAGAGCTGGCGTACGAGCGCCGCCGCGAGGATCCGTTGCTGCGGCAGGAGGCACAACGGCAGTGGAAGGCGATCCACAAGGCGCATCGGGCCGATCCGAAGCGGGACGGCCGCCGATGAAGGCCGTCAGGTCGGTGGCCGCATCCCACGCAGCAGCGCAAGGCTGCGCCACTTCCAGATGCAGTCGACGTCGATGAGGCCGGCGTCGCGCAGCATCTCGAGTTGTGGCTCCATCGCGCACAGCCGATCGTTGGGGTCGTCGCGTGCACCCATCTCGTCGCGCCATCGATCGTGCAACGCCTGGGTGGGACTGGCCACGATCTCGAGGTTGGCGAACACGCCACCTGGCTGCAGCAGCGACGCGGCCTCCGCGTACAGGAGGCGCTTCCGTTCGTCGCTCGCATGGTGCACGGCGAGCGAGGTGATGACGGCCGCGAACGCGGCGTCGTCGAACGGCAACCGATCGTTGAAGTCGTGTGCCAGCACGGTGACGCGATCATCTCCGGCGAATCGCGCATGCGCGGCGTCGAGCATGGGCGGCGACGAGTCGGTGACGACCGCGGTCGACAACGGGTGGGCGTCGAGCACCAGCGCGGTGAGCCGTCCGTCGCCGCAACCGAGATCGAGCACCGGTCCCGGCATCGCGGTACCGACATCGGCCACCAGCACGCGCTCGCCGTCGTTGCGGAAGGGCAGGCGATCGGCGCGGGCGAGGAACTCCGCCGCACGCGCGGGAGACGTCCACGAATCGGCCACGCCACGAGTCTTGTAGCGTGCCTCAAATGGTGCAAACTCAGGGCGTCACCGGTGCCGACGCGATCGTGGCCGACGGGATCGTCAAGCACTTCGGCGATGTCCATGCGCTGAACGGGGTGTCGTTCCGGGTGCCGAGCGGGAAGGTCCTCGGTGTGCTCGGGCCGAACGGCGCGGGCAAGACCACGTCGGTCCGAGTGCTCACCACGTTGCTGCGCCCCGACTCCGGGCGTGCCGAGGTGCTCGGCATCGACGTCGTGAAAGACCCGCAACGCGTCCGCGCGTCGATCGGTCTCGCCGGTCAGTACGCGGCCGTCGACGAGAACCTCACGGCGGCGGAGAACCTGAAGATGGTGGGGAAGCTCACGCACCTGCCGCCGGCCGACATCAGGGCACGCAGTGCGGAGCTCCTCGAAGGGTTCAACCTCGTGCATGCCGCCGATCGGGTGGTGCGCACGTTCTCGGGTGGGATGCGTCGTCGCCTCGACCTCGCCGCGGCCTTGGTGCACCGTCCGCCGGTGCTCTTCCTCGACGAACCCACCACCGGCCTCGATCCGCAGGGCCGGCTCGATCTGTGGACCGTGATCGAGACGCTCACGGCGAGCGGTGTCACCGTGCTGCTCACGTCGCAGTATCTGGAGGAGGTCGATCGCCTCGCCGACAACATCATCGTGATCGACCACGGTCGCGTGATCGCCGAGGGCACGGCAGCCGCGCTGAAGGCGCGGCTCGGCGCCACGGTCATCGACGTCGCCATGCGCGATCCCGACGACGCTCGACGCGCCGGTACCGACCTCGGGCCCATCGGCGGTGTGTCGGTTGACGGCAAGGTCGTCCACGTCAACGTTACCGACGGCAACGGACCGGCTGCGATGTTGGAGATCGTTCGGATGCTCGACGGCACGGGCCTGCAACCCGCGTCGATGTTGCTGCGCGAGCCCACGCTCGACGACGTGTTCCTGGAGCTCACTGGCCACGTCGCCGAGGAGGTGGTCGACGACGTCGACGACGTCGCACCCGAAGGTCGCGGTCGGCGCGGCAAGCAGAAGTCGAACACCTTGGAGTCGGCATCGTGACCGCGACCAACGCACTCGTCGGATCATTCGAAGCACCGACGGCGCGCGACGTGCGCGCCCGTCCGATCGGCGACGCGCTCACGATCGCGTGGCGCAACATCATCAACATCCGTCGCAACCCGCAGCTGTTGGTGTTTGCGACGATCCAACCGATCGTGTTCGTCTTGATGTTCCGCTTCGTGTTCGGTGGCGCGCTCGGCCAGTCGGTCGACGGTGTGCCCTACGTCGACTTCCTGATGCCGGGCGTGTTCGTGCAGACGGTCGTGTTCGGCGCGCTCACCACCGCGGTCGGTCTCGCCACCGACCTCCACCTCGGGCTCATCGAACGATTCCGCTCGTTGCCGATCGCGCGTTCCGCCGTGTTGGTCGGGCGCACCACCGCCGATCTCGCGCGCAACCTGTTCGTGATCCTCTTGATGTGCGTGGTCGGCTTCGTCGTCGGTTGGCGCAACCACACCAACGCGTTCTGTCTGGCGTGCGCCGTGTTGCTGATCCTCGCGTTCTCGTACGCGTTGTCGTGGATGTTCGCGTTCATCGGGCTGAGCGTGAAAGACCCGGAGACCGCGCAAGCGGCGTCGTTCCCGATCCTCGCGCCGCTCGTCTTCGCCTCGTCGGCGTTCGTGCCCGTCAGCACGATGCCGGGATGGCTCCAGCCCTGGGCCGAACACCAACCGGTGTCGGTGGTGGTGAACGCCGCACGAGCGCTCACCGTAGGCGGCCCGACCACGTCACTCGTGCTGCAAGCCATCGCGTGGATCGTCGGCATCGTGCTGGTGTTCGCGCCGATTGCCGTCCGCAAGTACCGTCGGGTGGCGTAGCCGTTCGACGGCCGCCGCGGCGTTCACGGCGGCAAGGGAACGGTGAGCGCGACACAGGTCTTTCACAGTTTGCGGTGACCACACTGGTGTCAACGTGTGGAGAGGCCTGACGAGAGGCTCACGTGATGCCCGAGAGTGACGAAGCACTTCCCCCGTCGCCGGCACCCGGTGCGGACGACGCGCCCTCGGTGCCTGAGCCGCCGCCGCTGCCGCTGCCGCCGGCGGACTTCGAGTACTTCCGCGCGCCTGCCGAGGAGCCCGCGCCGTCGTGTGCGAGTGCGACTGCGCCACCGCCTCCGCCTCTGCCGCAGCAGCCCCTGTACGGAGCCGCACCGACGCCGCCGGCACCGCCTGCGCCGCCCGCGCGTCGAGGCGGGAACCAGCAGCGCACGCTGTCGATCGTCGCCATCATCTTCTTGCTGATCGCCAGCGCATTCGTCGGTTTCGGCGCGCGCAACGGGTGGTTCACGCGCAGCTCGTCGACCGCGTCGACCACCTTCACGCCGACGCAACCGTCAGCGGACCCGTCGAACTCGCCGGCGAACGACTCGTCGAGCGTCAACGGCTCCGGGTCTGCTGACCTCGATGCCAACGCGGTGTCGGAGACCGTCGACCCGGCGATCGTCAACATCAGCACGCAGACCAGTCAGGGCGAGGCAGCGGGAACGGGCTTGCTGATCTCCAGCAAGGGTCTGGTGCTCACCAACCACCACGTGATCTCCGGTGCCGAGGAGGTGCAGGTCGAGGTCGGTGGCAACGGCAAGACGTACGACGCGCACGTGGTCGGGTACGCGATCGACGACGACGTGGCGCTCGTGCAGATCGAAGACGTCTCGGGCCTGCCCACCGTGAAGACGAGCAGCGACGTGCTCGCCAACGACAGCGTGCTCGTGATCGGCAACGCCCTCGGGCGTGGTGGTGACCCGACGGTCAGCCCCGGCACGGTCGAAGCCCTCGGGCAGCAGATCACCGCGACCGACGAGACCGGCAGCAGTGCCGAGACGCTCACCGACATGATCCAGATCTCGGCGTCGGTGCAGCCCGGCCAGTCGGGTGGCGCGGTCGTGAACGCTGACGGCGAAGTGGTCGGCATGACCACGGCGGCGTCGACCGGAGGCGGCTACCGGTTCGGTGGTTCGCAGTCGGCGAATGAAGCCTTCGCCATCCCGATCGCTCGTGCGTTGTCGGTGGCGAAGGAGATCCAAGGTGGTGAGTCGACCGATTCGGTGCACGTGGGGCCGCGGGCGATCCTCGGCGTCGAGGTCCAGGGCCAACTCGGTGGTCGCACGCCGATCGGTGGCTCGTCGAGCAGCGGTGTGGCGGTCGCCGGCGTCACGCAGAACGGCCCCGCGGCCGGTGCGGGCATCGCGGCGGGCTCCACGATCGTCGGCATCGGTGACGTGACGGTGCGTACCGCCGACGACATCACCACTGCCATGAACAAACTCAAGCCCGACACCGACGTGAAGGTCACCTGGCTCGACTCGTCTGGGCAACGTCGGAGCGCATCGGTGCGATTGGTCGAAGGGCCGCCGGCGTAGCGAGTCCACCACGAGATCGTGACGGAAGTCCTTGGTGAGGCTCAGGCCTCGCCGAGGACTGCTGCGTCTGGTCTCATCGAGCTCCACTCGAATCTGGTCTCGAGCTGGGCGGCGACGCCAACCACGAGGTCCTCCCGCCCGGAGTGCG
Organism: Acidimicrobiia bacterium; assembly: GCA_040509195.1. Taxonomy (GTDB): domain Bacteria; phylum Actinomycetota; class Acidimicrobiia; order IMCC26256; family DASPTH01; genus DASUMF01. Next base: position 3,528 of record JBEVLJ010000153.1, on the reverse strand, counting down.
CCACGACCTGGACGCCGATCGGCAATCCGTTCGCCGACACGTGCGTGGGCAGCGAGATCGCCGGCTGGCCGCTCACGTCGAACGGCGTCATGTACTCAGTCATCACCCACGCGTAGTGCAAGCCGTCGGGCGTTCGTTGATCGCTCGTGATCACACCGAGACGCGGGGGCGTGACCGGCAGCGTCGGGGTGAGGAGTAAGTCGAACGGTTCGTACGCGGTGACGATGGCATGACTCCATGCCGCCAAGGCATCGATTGCGTCAGCGTGCTCGACCGCGGTCACTGCCCGGCCACGCTCGACCAACGCGACGTTCATCGGTTCGAGGTCGCGTACCGGCTCGCCGAGCTCGCGCTCCCAGCGCGTCACTTCGGCGGCGACGCCGGCGGCGACGACGGAGTTGAACGCGCGTGCGTTCGGCGCGCGTAGAGCGTCGGCCGACGCGAGCTCGACGACATGGCCGAGCGACTCCAACGTGAGCGCGACGTCGCGTACCGCTGCCTCGCACTCGGGATCGAGCATGCCGCCGAGCGCGCGCTCGGTGATGAGCCCGATGCGCAACGAACCGGGATCGCTGCCGACTTCTTCGATCCACGGTCGTGCCGGTGGGGGTGCCGAGTGCAGGTCGCCGCCCGCCGCTCCCGCGGTCGCGTCGAGTACCGCGGCGCTGTCGCGCACGGTGCGCGTGAGCACGTGCTCGTGGGCGAGTGGGCCCCAGTACTCGCCGTGCGGGAAGAGGCTGGTGCGGTGGCGGCTCGGCTTCAGTCCGACGAGCCCACAGCACGACGCGGGGATGCGGATCGAGCCACCCATGTCGCTGCCGTGCGCGACCGGCACCATGCGGGCTGCCACTGCCGCGGCGGACCCACCGCTCGATCCGCCCGCGGTGTGCTCGAGGTTCCACGGATTGTGCGTCGGTCCGTGCGCGAGCGGCTCGGTGGTCGTCGTCGACGTGAGCTCCGGCACCTTCGTGCGCCCGAGGATCACGAAGCCCGCGGCGCGGTATCGACGCACCAACTCGGAGTCGGTCGGGGAGCGATAGTCGTGGTCGCGCAGGAAGCGCATGCCGTGTTGGTAGCGGTCGCCCGCAGAGTGCTGCACCGCGTCCTTGAGCAACATCGGCACTCCGCGGAATGGGCCGTCGGGAAGGTCGCGCTGCGCCTCGTCGAGCGCGCGCTCGAAGCGCGTGTCGACGAGTGCGCCGATGGATGGCTCGACCGCGTTGATCCGGGCGATGGCCGCCTCGACGAGCTCGACCGGTGTCACCTCGCCGCGTCGCACGAGGTCGGCCTGCGCGATCGCGTCGAGATCGACCACGTTCACGATCCGGCGCTCACTGGCCGCGGAGCTCGACGAGCGCTGGCGCGATTGGGTTCGCAGACATGGCCACCCCTAGCTCCTGACGGGAAGTGTGCACGACCAGCACATCATGACCGAGCGGATCCGGCGCCCGACCGACTGGCGCGAAGCACCGTCGCGAGGATCTCCGGTCAGATCAACACGTCGTTCAACGTGCGCGGCGAGCCGATCGCACCTGGGAAGACGACTTCGTGCTCGATTGAGCGAGCGTGGCCGTGCGGCGGCTACTTGGTGTCGACGACGACGCGAAACGCACCGCGCATGAACGGGTGCACGCGGCAGAAGTAGGTGTAGGTGCCGGGCGCGAGGTCGGCGGGCGTGTTCCACGTGAGCTCACCCGTGGTGGGCGGCCCGGCGTCGCCGAGCTGACCGGAGTCGAACTGCACGTCGGAATCGGCCAGCGGATACGCGACACCCGTTGACTTGGTGCACGGCGCCTTGCACGAGGTGACGGAGTGCCACACCGAGAGCGGGTCGGCGTCCTGGTTCTCGAACGTGATCGACGAGCCTTGCGCGACCGTGGGGATCGGGCCCCCGGCCGTGAGGTCACCGGCGCTGTAGAGGAAGTTGCTCATCGCGAGCAGCTGCGTGGGCTTGCCGTCCTTGGCGAGCCTTGGGTTCTTCAGCGTGGTCTTCTTCCCGCCGTGGTTGTCGTTCTCCGGCAGGTGACCGTGTGTGAGCTCACCGGCCTGGTCGACCTTCGTGGTGAACGGGTCGGCGCCGACACCCGACTGGTTCGCCATCCACACGATGCCGAGGCCCATCGACTCGTACCACGACGCGCGCGAGGTGTCGTACGTCGCGGAGATGCTCAACACGTCACCCGGTTGCACCGCGACCTTCCAGTCGGGTTGGGTCGCCGTCATCGACACGTCCCACGACACCGCGCCTGCGGGTTCGTAGTACTTCGCGGTCGACTCGAAGAGATGCGCAGTCGCGTTGCCGTTGCTCGGGCGTCGCAGCGCGAAGTCGACGCGCAGGCCACCGGGGTGCAGGTGGCCGAACGTGTGGATCAACACACCCGGCTGGTCGACCACCCATTGGTTCTTCGCCGCGCCGCCCGCGTACGCGTTGGGGTCGTCGCTGGGGAAGGTGAACGTGCCGTTGGTGCCGGACCCCTTGTGCACGTCGAACACCGGGTACAAGCTGCCGTTCTCCACGTCGAGCCACACCGGGTACGCCGCGTGGAGGTTCTTCGCCGCGGCCGAGGTTGCCGGGATGAAGTCGACGTCGTAGGTGATCGACACCTTGAACGGCGTCGCGGTGAGGTTGTGGATCATGTAGTTGAGGAACCAGCGATCCGTCCGCTGGTACGGGTACGCGTATCCGTCGGGGAGCTCGAGCGCGGTCTTCTCTTCACCCGCCGCGATGAATCGTTCAGGGAACTGCGGCGAGGTGCGATCGTCGCGCGCGTCGTTGGCCCACACGCCGTGGTGGAGGTGGATCTGGTCGACGGGCGGCGTGGTGCCGTCCTTCAATTTCAAGTCGGGACGGAACCCCACGATCCAGCCGTCGACCTTGGGCTGATCGAGGCGGCCGTCGCTGATCTCGATCTGGTTCTGTCCGGGCTCGATGTCGAGGGGGCCGTACGAGAACTTCAGGTGCTGCACCCCGTTCGAGGTGGACGGCGCGGTCGTGGTGGTCGGTTGGTCGCGCGTGACGGATGCGCCGGAGTTGCCCCCGGTGATCTGGGCACCGGCCGCAGTGGCCACGATGCCGATGCTCAGCAGGCAGGTCGCGAGTGCCGCGAGGCGGGCCGGAGGACGCATCGGGACACGGTATCGGTCGTGCCCGACGTCGGAGGGCGCGGATCGATCAGCGCACGACCGATCCGGGTGGCGTCACACCACGTGACGATGACGGATAATTCGGCTTGAATGACGCGGTGATCCCACACGAGCCCGAGTGGCTCCCGCAGCCCGTCGACGCCGGGGCGGCGCGCGCGGCGTGGCGGGCCGTAGAAGAGGAGTGGACCACGGCGGCGTTCGCGCGCTGGACGCACGGCCGCACGCTCGTGGACCGCGCTCGTGACCACCTTCACCGCGGCGATCTGCTCGAGGTCGCGCTCGACGACTCGCGCGTCGTCGGTCGCGTCGTCGGGGTGGGCGACGACGTGATCGCGATCGAGAGTGAGGCTGGTCGTGTCGACATCAACGCAGGCGCGCGTGCGC
>JBEVLJ010000152.1:0-2987 GCA_040509195.1 Acidimicrobiia bacterium | reverse complement strand
CGAAGCTCGACGTCGACGTGCCGATCGCGGTGATGACGTACGTGAATCTCGTCGGGCACATGGGCTACCGACGGTTCGCCGCCGCCCTCGAAGACGCCGGCATCGAAGGTGCGATCCTGCCCGACCTCCCGCTGGACGAGCTCGCCCCGTGGGCCGAGGTCGCCGACGCGCACGCGGTGGCCACCGTGTTGCTCGCGGCGCCGGTCACCACCGACGATCGGCTGCGCGCCATCTGTGAACGATCGCGCGGCTTCTTGTACGGCGTGTCACTCATGGGCGTCACGGGGGAGCGCGACGCGCTCGCGACGCAGGCGAGCGAGATGGGCCGCCGCGCCAAGGCGATGACCGACTTGCCGGTGCTGCTCGGCGTCGGGATCTCCAATGCGGAACAAGCGGTGGAGGCGGCACAGTACGCCGACGGCGTGGTGGTGGGGAGCGCGCTCGTGAGCCGACTGCTCGCCGGTGGAGGGCCCGATGCCGCGTTCGAATCCGTGTCGGAGCTGCGAGCCGCGCTCGACGCCGCGTGATCAAGTACCTGGGCTCGAAGCGTCGCCTCGTCCCGGTCCTGTCGCGGTTGTGCGCTGCAGCGAACGCTCGCACGGCACTCGATCTCTTCACCGGCACCACCCGCGTCGCGCAAGCGTTCAAGCAGTGCGGCACGCACGTCACCGCCGTCGACACCGCGCGTTATGCCGAAGTGTTCGCGCGCTGCTACGTGGAGACCGACGCACACGCCGTCGACGGGCGCGCGCTGCGCGACGCGATCGCGGAGCTGCAGGCGATCGTCCCGTCTCCCGGCTACTTCACCGACACGTTCTGCATGCAGTCACGGTTCTTCCAACCCGAGAACGGGGCGAAGATCGACGCGATCCGTGAGGCGATCGCGCGCGACCACTCGGGGACCGTGCTCGAACCGTTGCTGTTGACGAGCCTGATCGAAGCGGCGGATCGCGTCGACTCCACCACGGGCGTGCAGATGGCGTACGTGAAGCAGTGGGCGCCGCGCGCGTTGCGTCCGCTCGAGCTGCGCGTGCCGGAGCTGCTCGGCGGTGCGGGTCGTGCGGTGCGCGGCGATGCGTGCGAGCTCGCGCCGACCCTCGCCGCGCCGGGCGACGGCGAGTTCGATCTCGCGTACCTTGATCCGCCGTACAACCAGCACCGCTACTTCACCAACTACCACGTGTGGGAGACGCTCGTGGCGTGGGACGCGCCGGAGCACTACGGCGTGGCGTGCAAGCGTGCCGACGCTCGCGAGCCGGAGACGAAGAGCGTGTTCAACCGCAAACGTGAGATGCCGAGTGCCCTTGCTCGAGTCGTGCGCGACGTGCGCGCACGCGTCGTGGTGTTGTCGTACAACGACGAGTCGTGGGTGAGTCTCGATGAGCTGGTCGCGATGTGTGCGGTGCGGGGCGCGGTCGACGTGCTCGCGTTCGACGCGCCTCGGTACGTGGGCGCGCGCATCGGTATCCACAACCCGTCGGGTGAACGCGTCGGCACGGTGTCGCACACTCGCAATCAGGAGTACGTGCTCGTGGCGGGCGAGCCGGCCGACGTGCGTCGCATGGTCCACGCGGCGCGCGACGAAGTGCTCGCGTGAACGAAGCACGGTTCGCCAAGGTCGACGGCTGCGATCTGTGCACGGCGGCGCGGATCACACCGTGGTTCCACGAAGACGACGTGTGCTGGATCGCGGAGTGCACGATCTGCGAGGTGCCGATGGTGGTGTGGCGTCTTCATGGCACCGATCCGCCGGCGGACCAGCTCGAACACATGCACGCGCAGCTCGCGCGCGTCGCCGCCGACACGCTCACCGTCGAGCACTACGTCGACGACCACATGCGCAACATCCCCGACCACTACCACGCGCATGCCCGTCCGAAGGGCGGCTTCTTCGGCCACGGGTTCAGGCGATAGGGCGCGACGAATTCCTGTGAGGTGTGTGCGGCGGCGCCGGTAGCGTCGTCTGCGTGTTCGCGCCTGAACTCGACGTCACCAACCTCGCGGTGTCGTTGCGCTTCTACGTCGAGTTGCTCGGCTTCCGGTTGCTCTTCGAGCGGCCAACACACAAGTTCGCGTATCTGGAACGCGGTGGCGTCGAGCTCATGATCCAGGAAGCCGACGGACCTGGCCGTCGTTTCCGCACCGCGCCGCTGGAGCGCCCCTACGGGCGCGGGATCAGCTTCCAGCTCGAAGTCGACGACGTCGACTCGCTGCACGAGCGGGTCGTCGCGGCGGGCATCGAGATCGTGGTGCCGATGGAGGAGCGTTGGTACGAGATCGACGTCGTCGAGGCGGGCGGTCGTTGGCAGGTGCAAGGACCGGCCGAAGCCGGCAACCGACAGTTCGTGCTCGCCGATCCCGACGGATACCTCTGGCGGCCGTTCCGAGACCTCGGCGTGCGTCGCGCGACGCGCTGAGGCAGCACGTGGCAGTCTGCTTCTGATGGTCGCGGTGACGCTCCGAGCGCTGAGCGAGGACGACTTTCCTGCGCTCGCGACGTGGGTGCAAGCGGAGCACGTTCAAGAGTGGTGGCGAGACGACGGCTCGCTCGACGCGGTGCGCGAGCAGTACGGGCCGTGCGTCACCGGAATCGATCCCACCGAAGTGTTCGTGATCGTGAGCGGCGGCGAGGATCTCGGCATCGTCCAGCGTTATCGGGTGGCCGCGCACTCAGAGTGGCGCGACACGCTCGAACGCACCGGGCTCGCGCTTCCCGATGCTGCGGGGCTCGACTATCTGATCGGTGTGCCGAGCCGGATCGGTCAAGGCATCGGCACGGAAGCGGTGGCGCGATGTTCGGCGCTCACGTTCGCCGACTGGCTCGACATCGAGCGCATCGTGGTCACTCCGCAAGCTGCAAATCGGGCGTCGTGCCGGGTCTTGGAACATGCGGGTTACGCGTTGCGGTGGACCGGTCAGCTCGAATCCAGTGACCCGTCAGACTTCGGGCCGTCTGCGCTCTACGTGCTCGAGCGCCCATCCGCGCG
>JBEVLJ010000151.1:0-3054 GCA_040509195.1 Acidimicrobiia bacterium | reverse complement strand
GGCGACTCGTCCTGCACACGCACGTCGATGTGACCCGACGCGACGTCGAGCACGAGCAGCATCTCGGTGTCGGCGTGGCGCACCGCGTTGGTCACGAGCTCGGTGACCACGAGCGCCGCGTTGTCGACCGCGTGGGGTGGGCAGCTCGGTGTGAGGTGTTCCCGGGTCACTGCTCGCGCCCGAGAGGCGGATCGATCCTCAGGCGGGAGACGAAGAGTGAGCACGCAAGCGCCGATGCTATCGAGGGTTTGAGGTACCGCTGAGCCACCCTCTACCCGCGCACCGCTGGACACAAACCGCAGCGCCGGTGCGTGTGAATCAGTCGTCGGTGCGCACGCCCCGCAACCCGAACCACGCGAGCTCGCCGACCCAGTGTGCGAGTTGCTCAGGGTCGCGTGAAGGGTCGGGATCGGCGAGGGCGTGGCGACTGATGCCCTCGGCCATGCCGACGACCGCGTGCGCCAGCACGAGCCGATGTGCCGGTGAGCCGGGGATGTCGATCAACGTGCTCACCGCATCGGCCGCGTCGTCGAGCACCTGGTCGACGACATCGGCGAACTCGGCGTCGTTGCGCGCCGACGCGCCGAACATCAGCCGGAACGCAGCGCGGTCACCGACCACGAAGCGGAAGTACGCGGCGAAGCCTTCGGCCACGCGTGCGCGACCCGTCTCCACGCTCGCGGTCGCGGCGGTGAGCTCGACCAACAAGCGGCCGCCGACGTCTTCGAGCACCGCGATGAACAACGCGCGCTTCGACTCGAAGTGTTGGTAGAAGACCGGCTTGGTCACGCCAGCCGCCGCCGCGAGGTCGTCCATCGACGTGGCGTAGAAGCCGCGTTCGGCGAACTCCACGCATGCCACATCGAGCAGTTGGCGTCGGCGCTCGTCGGGCGCGAGACGGAGCGCACCCGGTCGCCGAACCGCGGTCATCCGCCCGCGCTCGTCTTCATCGGCATCTCGTACCGGTTGGTGACGCCGAAGTTCTCCGACCACAGCGCGTCGAGTCGCGCGACTTCGTCGGCGCCCAACGGAAGGTCGGACGCAGCCGAGTACTCCCGTACGTCGTCGACCGAGACACACGTGGGCAGCACGGTGGTGAACGCGGGGTTGGCGAGGATCCCGGCGATCGCGGCCTGGCCGATCGTGCGGTTCGTGTCTTCCCAGAGGAAACCCAGCGTGTCGGCCTTGTCGAAGTTGTCGAGCATGTTCTCGCGATTGCGGTGCGCGCGGTGGTCGCCCTTCGGGAACTCGGTGTCGCGCGTGACCTTGCCGGAGAGCGAGTCCGACGCGTGGGGCACGCGCGAGATGAGTCCGACCGAACCGTCGGCGACGTGCGGCTCACGTGCGAACGTGAGGCCGGGCTCCTGCTCGAGGATGTTGAACACGGTCTGCATCGACACGATCGGACGGTTTCGGATGGCCTCGAGGCCTTCGTCGACCCATCCGATCGCGGGGCCGAGCGCCACGCCGAGCTCACGGACCTTGCCTTCCACCCGGAACTTCTCGAGCTCGTCCCACAGCGCGTCATCGAGGATGGGATCGATGCGCGTGTTGTGGAGTTGGTAGAGGTCGATGTGGTCGGTGCCGAGTCGACGCAGCGACGCTTCGAGCTGTGCTCGCACCGACGCGGGCTCCCAGTCGTGCGGACGTTCCGACTGACCGGGGAAGCGGCGCGCCGCCTCGATGTCGTAGCCGCACTTCGTGGTGAGCACGATGTCGTCGCGGTGCTTCTTCAACACGTCGGCGAGGAGCGTCTCACCGACGCCGTCATCGCCGTAGACCGGCGCGGTGTCGATGAAGTTGATGCCCGTGTCGAGGGCGGCGTGGATCATGCCCTGGGGCTCGTCGACGCGGCCCCACCAGTCGCTGGCCAGTGTCCACACACCGAAGCCGACTTCCGAGACTTCGAGATCACTCCGACCAAAGCGGCGATAGCGCACAGCAGTCTCCTTCGACCGCGCGCAATCTACTGCTACGGATGGGAGGGCTTCTCACCGGCTTGGTCGTGGTCCGGTGCGGACTGTGACCCGCCGATGCCGAGCTCGCGGTCTTCGCGTGCGGCTGCGTTCAAGCCGTATCCGAGCACGATCGGGATCGGGAGCACGACGCACGCACCGACCAACGTGATCACGACGGCGGTGACGAGACCACTCGGGAACCCGGCGACGGCCGCGATCGCGAACAGCACGATCGCGGCAAGGAGCAGGCAGTAGCCGACGCGTTTCGCGACCTTCACGGTTCGCGCGATGCGCGCGCGGCGCTCGAGGACGGGATCGCCTGCGTCGTTCATGTCGACGCGTTCACGGCACGAGATCGAGTTGGCGGAGGACGGGCACGATGCGTTGCGGCAGATCCTCGAGCGAGCAGTGTGGGCGCACGAGCTCCAGGTTCGCGTCGAGTGCCTCGGTGTTGGGCGAGCGCAGCCACTCGGCGGCAGCGGGTGCGTCGTCGATCGACAACAACTGCACGCCGAAGGCGCGCAGCTCGTCGAGCACTGGGTAGCTGCCCACCACGATCGGTCGGTGGTGTGCGATCGACTCGATGACTGGGTTGCCGAATCCTTCCCAGGTGGATGGGAACACCACCAAGTCAGCCGCTGCGTACGCGTCCGCGACCGCGCTCGCCCGCCCGATGGTGATCGGTACCGGCGAGTCTGCGACCAAACGCGCGAACACGTCGTCGTAGCCGTCCTCCGCCGGCCCGGTGATCCAGAGGCGCACGGGGGCGGTGACCAGCTGTGCCAACTCGCTCGCGAACGCGATCGCGCCAGCGACGTTCTTCCGAGGAATCGCGCGCGTCGGTTGGACGAGCACGATCTCGTCTGGGGTGAATCCGAACGCACGTCGGGTCGCTTCGCGGTCGCCGAGACGTGGCTCCAGATCGAAGGCATTGCGGATGGTCACCGCATCAAAGCCCCGGTGGACGAGCTCCTCGCGCGAGTGTTCATTGATCGTCACGTGCGCGGAGTGGTCACGGCGCGGTGGGATGTTCGACGGCGCGTACAGTCCCGCTCGCTGCCATGGAAGGTCGTGGTGGTGGAACACGACCGCGCCG
>JBEVLJ010000150.1:0-2645 GCA_040509195.1 Acidimicrobiia bacterium | reverse complement strand
CGTCGCCGACCAGGCGCGCACGCTGCTGCACATCTCGAACCTCTACTACAACGAGGTGCAGCCCCAGGTCGCAGCGCGCCTCGACGCGCTCCTCGGTGGCGACGGTCGCGTGTTCTTCGCCAACTCGGGCGCGGAAGCCAACGAGTGCGCGATCAAGTTGTCGCGTCGTCATGGCCAGGCGAACGGCGGACCGGAGCGGTACCACGTGCTCTCCGCGTACGCGTCGTTCCACGGCCGCACGCTCACCACGCTCGCGGCGACCGGCCAACCGCAGAAGCAAGAGGTGTTCCAACCGTTGCCGTCGGGCTTCCGGCAGGTGGAGTTCGCAAACCTCGACGCGCTCGCCGTCGCGATGGACGAGCGGGTCTGTGCGGTGATGCTCGAAGTGGTGCAGGGCGAAGGTGGCGTGAATCCGGTCCCGCCCGACTACCTCGAAGCGGTGCGTGACCTGTGCGACGAACGCGAAGCGCTCCTGGTGCTCGACGAGGTGCAGACCGGCCTCGGCCGCACGGGGAAGTGGTTCGCGTTCGAGCACACCGACGCGCGGCCCGACATCGTCACGATGGCCAAGGCACTCGGCAACGGCGTGCCGATCGGCGCGTGCTGGGCCCGCGACGAGGTCGCCGGGGCGTTCAAGCCCGGCGATCACGCCACCACGTTCGGCGGTCAGCCGTTCGCGGCGCGCGCCGCACTCACCGTGCTCGAACAGATGGAAACGCTCGACGTGCCGACCCTCGTGGAACGCGCCGGTGCACGGTTGACCGCGGCGCTCGAAGCGCTGCCGGGCGTGACCTCGGTGCGAGGCATGGGTCTCCTGCTGGCGGCTGAGCTCGAGCCGCCGCTCGAGTCGGCCAAGGTGGCCACGGCGTGCCTCGAAGCGCGTCCGCTCGGGCTCGTGCTCAACAACGTCACGCCGACCGCGTTGCGGTTCGAGCCGTCGTTGCTGGTGTCCGACAACGAGATCGACGCGGCCGTCGCCGTGCTCGGCGCGGTGCTCGCTGAACAGGGCGCGTCGTGAGCGCGGCCCGGTTCCTCGAAGTCGACGACGTCACCCCGGCGCAGTTCGCCGCGATCCTCGACACTGCGGCCGCCTGGAAGCAGGACGCGTCGCTGGTGCCGTCGTCGCTGGCCGGGGCAGGGGCCGCGTTGCTGTTCGAGAAGCCGTCGGCCCGCACGCGCACCAGCACCGAGATGGCCGTCGTCGGCCTCGGCGGTCACCCCATCTACATCAGAGGCGAAGAGGTCGGGCTCGGTGTGCGGGAATCCGTGGCCGACGTCGCCCGCACGCTCGCGGGCTACTGCGCGGTGATCACGGCACGGGTGTTCGACCACGACACGCTCGTGGAGATGTCGAACGTCGTCGACGTGCCCGTCGTCAACCTGTTGTCGGATCGGGCGCACCCGTGTCAAGCGGTGGCCGACTTCCTCACCTTGCGCGAGCTGCTCGGCGATCTCGAGGGGCGTCGGCTGGTGTACGTGGGCGACGGCAACAACGTCGCGGCGTCGCTCGCGTTCGCGTCCGCGCTGTCCGGCATCGAGCTCACGGTGGCGTCGCCGCCCGGGTACGAGCTCGACGAGCTCTCGGTCTCGCGGGCGCGCAACCTCGGCGGCGTGGTCGACCTCACCAACGATCCACATGAAGCGGTGCGTGGCGCGGATGCCGTGTACACCGACGTGTGGACGTCGATGGGTCAGGAAGATGAAACCGCCGTGCGTCGCGCCGCGTTCGCGGGCTTCACCGTCGACGACGCGCTGATGGCCGCAGCCGGTGAGCAAGCGTGGTTCCTCCACTGCTTGCCTGCGCACCGCGGCGAAGAGGTGGCGGCGTCGGTGATCGACGGTCCGCGCTCGGTCGTCTGGCGACAAGCGGCGAACCGCATGGACGCGGCACGCGCCGTGATCGCGGCGCTGCTCGACGCGGACTGGCTCGATGGGAAGGACGCCAGCTGATGGCGACGCTCGGCAAACCGCAACGGCAACACCGCATTGCGCGGCTGCTCGAGGAGCAGGCGATCTCGAGCCAAGCGCAACTCGTCGAGATGCTCGCAGTCGACGGCGTCGTCGCGACCCAAGCGACGGTGAGCCGCGACCTCGAAGAGCTCGGCGCGGTGAAGGTGCGCATCCCCGGTGGCACCACCGCGTACGCGATTCCGGAGCACGCCAAGGAGCGCCATGCGCCCGACGATCACCTGCGCCGGGTGATGGGGGAGTTCGTGGTGGAGGTCGCGCACAGCATGAACCTGGTGGTGTTGCGCACGCCGCCGGGGTCCGCCCACGTGGTCGCCTCGGCGCTCGACCGGGCCGGGCTGCCCGACGTGCTCGGCACGGTCGCCGGCGACGACACGATCGTGCTCGTGTGCTCCGAGCAGGCGGGTGGCGCCTCCGTGGCGGCCGACCTCGCCGGCCTCGCTGGCCTGTGAACGAGAGGCAGCTGATCGTGGCAACGAAGATGTGCTCAATCGACGCCAAGTCGACAACTGAAGGACGAAGCTGATGGCTCGCAGAGTGGTACTCGCATACTCCGGGGGACTCGACACCTCGGTGGCGGTGAAGTGGATCGCCGAGGAGTGGGGCGCGGAGGTGATCGCGCTCGCGGTCGACGTGGGCCAGCAGGCCGACGACCCGTGGGACATGATCCGCAACCG
>JBEVLJ010000149.1:0-3249 GCA_040509195.1 Acidimicrobiia bacterium | reverse complement strand
GAACGAGAGCAGGACTATCACGATCGGCTCCCGTATCTTGCGCGCGCCCGGTGGCACGGCAGGCACACCGCGTGGGGGGACCGCAGGCGGCGGCGGGGTTGTTGCGTCTGACATCTTCGGGCCCTCCCAATCTTCAGTGGAGTTGCTTGGCCCTAGTTGTCTACTTCGCGACGGCCTTCCAGCGCGCGACCCAACGTGACCTCGTCGGCGTACTCGAGGTCGCCGCCGACCGGCAGGCCACTCGCGATCCGAGTGACACGAACGCCGAGCGGGCGCAGCACCTCGGCGAGATACATGGCCGTGGCGTCGCCTTCGATGTCGGGGTTGGTGGCGATGATCACCTCGACGATGTCCTCGTCGGCGATGCGCTTCACCAGCTCGGCGATGCGCAGCTTGTCGGGACCGATGCCGTGGATCGGCGAGATCGCGCCCTGCAACACGTGGTACCGACCACGGAACTCGCGAGTGCGCTCCACCGCGACGATGTCGCGTGGGTCCTGCACGACGCACACCAGCGTGGCGTCGCGTCGCTCGTCGAGACAGAAGGTGCACAGCTCGCCTTCGCTGATGTTGAAGCACCGCCGGCACCACGTGATGCGATCCTTCGCCTCCGTGACCGCACGCGCGAGCCGATGCGCATCTTCGGGAGCGCCCTGCAACAAGGAGAACGCGATGCGTTGCGCCGACTTCGGTCCGACGCCGGGGAGACGACCGAGCTCGTCGATCAGCGCCTGGACGGGAGCGGCGTACGGGCTGGCCACGCGATGCGTTGGTCGGCGACGTCGGGGTCGGCGCTAGCCGAGCCCGAAGGCCGAGAGGTCGACGCCGCCGGTGATGCCGCCCATCTGCGTGGCCGCGAGGTCGCTGGCGCGGCGCAGACCGTCGCCCACCGCGGCGAGCACGAGGTCTTCGAGCATCTCGATGTCGTCGGGGTCGACCACGTCGGGAGAGATCGTGATCGACTGCACGTCGCCGGCCCCGGTGACCACGACCTTCACCATGCCGCCGCCCGCACTGCCTTCGACGGTCTCTTCGGCGAGCGCAGCCTGCGCGGCAGCCATCTCGGCCTGCATCTTCTGCGCCTGGCGCATCATCTGGTTCATCTGCTTCTGGTTCGCCATGGGGGGCCTCAGTCGCGCGGGAGCTCTTCGACGACGGTTGCGTCGAAGCTCTGGGTGAACTTCGTCACCGAATCTACCGCCGCGTCGGGAGCCGCTGGCGCGTCGTGGTCCACGAGGTTCGCGAAGTCGTCGCGGTCTCCGAGCGCCTCGTGATCGGGGTCGTCGGCGAGCAGATCAACCGGGGGCTCGCCGATCGGCGGATCGTCGACGGCTCGGGGGGGTCGTGCTCGTGCTGGTGACTGCGACTCACGCGCCACGCTCGGCGTGTCTGCCCGCGACGGCGCGAAGCTCTCGCTCGGCGCGAGCTTGAACTTCAACGTGGTGCCGAGACGCGCTGACAGGGCGTCGCGTATCGCGTCGGCCTCCTTGCGAAACCGGGGCTCGGCCGCGCGCATCGACGCAGGCGGTACACCGAAGGTGATCACACCCTGGTCGAGCGCGATCGGCTGCGCTTCCGATGCCGCCGCGCGAGTTGCGGGCGGCAACGTGGGAAGGATCTGACCCCACGCGAGCACCACGTCGTCGAGCTCGACATCGGGCGCGGGTGGCGCGGGTGACGTGGGCTCGGGCGCGGCGGGTGCCGGATCTGGCGCCGGTGCCGCGAGTTCGGACGGCTCTTTCTCGGCGCGCTCGGCGCGAATCGCACCGAGGCTGCGCGAGCCCCGCGGTGCAGCCGGTGCAGCCGATGCAGGCGGTGCAGCCGGTGCACCCGGTGCAGCCGCCGGCGCGACGTGAGGAGTGGACGGTGAAGGTGGTGGCGTGGACGCACCGTGACCGTTCGCCGCGCGCTCGAGCCGTTCGACCCGTTCGAGCAACACCTGCAGCGGCGGTCCGGCATCGCGTCGTGCGAGGCGCACGAGCGCGATCTCGAGCACGAGGCGCGGGTCGGCCGCGTCGGTGCCGCGCATGTCGACGATCGCCTCGCCCAACGTTTCCATGGCGCGCACGAGCAGCCCTTGGCCGAGCGTGTCGCCCAGCGCGCGCAGCCGTTCGAGTTGGTCGGCGGGCGCGTCGACGCGCACGCGTCCCTTCGCGCTCGTGAGCAGGAACACGTCGCGACACGTGGTGAGGAGGTCTTCGGTGACGCGCCGCGGATCGTGGCCCGCATCCAACAGCTCGCCGAGCCCGACCAGCGCGCCCGGTACGTCTTCCTCGGCGATCGCGTCGAGCAGACGCATCCGAAGCTCGAATCCGGTACCGCCGAACAACTCCGACACCGCGACCGTGTCGAGGGCGTTGTCGTCACTGTGCGCGATCGCCTGCTCGAGCAGTGACAACGCGTCGCGCATCGAACCGGCGCCGGCGCGCGCGATCACGTCGAGTGCTGCCGGATCGGCGTCGATGCCTTCGGCTTCGCACACGGTGGCGAGATGACCGGCGAGCTCGTCGACGGTGTACAGCGTGAACTCGAAGTGCTGCGTGCGCGAGCGAATGGTGGGCAGCACGCGCTCGGGACCGGTGGTGGCGAGGATGAACACCACGTGGGCGGGTGGCTCTTCGAGCGTCTTCAACAACGCGTTCGCCGCATTGGCGGACAGCATGTGCACCTCGTCAATGAGGTACACCTTGTGCGTCGCGGTGAGACCGAGCCCGAGGTGCACGCTCTCGGTGAGGGCGCGGATGTCGTCGACGCTGTTGTTCGACGCCGCGTCGAGCTCGAAGAGGTCGAGGAAGCGACCCTCGGCGATGCCGACGCAGTTGTCGCACACGCCGCATGCGTCGCCGTCGGGGGTGCGATCGAGGCAGTTGAGCGCTTTGGCGAGAATGCGAGCGCTGGTGGTCTTGCCCGTGCCGCGCGGACCGGAGAAGAGGTAGGCGTGACCGACGCGCTCGTCGCGCACCGCGTTCCGCAACGCGGTGGTGACGTGCGCTTCCCCCACCATGTCGGCGAACCGCTGTGGCCGGTACTTGCGGTAGAGCGACTGGTACGCCATCGGCGCCGACTGTAGCGAGGCGCCATCGCATCTGCGCCGGTGCCCGCGTAGCGTGTGCGAAGCCCGACGTCGCCCCCGCCGTCGCTTCTCGTTGAGGTGTCTTCATGCTCGAGCGTCTCGCGCGCACGATGTACCGCCGTCGCAAGCTCGTCCTGCTCGCCTGGGTCATCCTGCTCGTCGGCGGGTTCGCGCTC
>JBEVLJ010000148.1:0-10096 GCA_040509195.1 Acidimicrobiia bacterium | reverse complement strand
GTGCTCGCGGGATCACTGTTCGCGCCGCAAGTGCTCCGAGTCCTACCGCCCTTCCTCACCGTCGAAGAGGTCCGGACGGCGCAGGCCGACGCACGATGAGCACTCGATCATGAGCGTCGCGTCGTCACCCGCGCTCGACTCGCGCGCGTTCGGCGCGCGCGTCGCGACCGCGGCGCGTCCGATCATCGTGTACGCGCTCGTCGTCGTCATCGGCGCGGCCGCGTTCCTGTATCCGTTCTTCCTCCCCGCGACCGCGTTCCCCAGCCAAGCGCACAGTGGCGACGCGCCGCTCATCGCCGCGCTGGTCGGGTTGCTCGTCGTCGTCGCGGTGTCACTCGAAGTGCGACGCGGCACGATGAACGGCGCGACGGTCGCCATCCTCGGCATGCTCGCCGCGTGCGCAGGTCTCTTGCGCCTCGTCGACCTCCCCGGCGGCGGCAGCGGCATCTTCTTCTTGATCGTGTTGGCCGGTGCCGCGTTCGGTCCACGCTTCGGGTTGCTGCTCGGCTTGTGTGCGATGGCGGTGTCGGCGGTGCTCACCGGCGGCATCGGGCCTTGGCTGCCGTTCCAGATGCTCGCGCTCGCATGGATGGGCGCGGGCGCCGGCTTCCTCGGGCGCGCCACCGCACACCTGCGACCGTGGTGGGAGGTGATCGTGCTCGCCGCATACGGCTGGGTGTGGGGGTTCCTCTACGGGGCGATCATGAACCTCTGGTTCTGGCCGTTCGCGCGCGGCGGTGCGCTCGACTGGCGTCCAGGCATGGGCTTCGTCGCCACCCTCGAGCGCTACTGGGCGTTCTACGTGGCCACGTCGTTGCCGTGGGACGCGGCCGCTGCGCTCACCAACGCCGCGATCATCCTCGTCGTGGGCCTCACGGTGATGCGCACCCTCCGCCGCTTCGCGCACCGCCTCGACCCCGCCGTCATCTTCGAATCCTCCGCGCCCTGACCTCAGGGAGTTGGGAAGAGCTCGTGGAGGAGCTCGGTGAGGGTGGTGCGGGTGGCTTCGTCGGTGAGGTCGCCGACGAGCACCGCGGCGCGACCGCCCAACTGCCGCACCTCGTCGACGAGCGCGCCGAGGGCCGACGCGTCGGCGCCCACCAGCACCACGGTGGCGCCCTCTGGGGCGACGGCGCGCGCCACGTCGGCATCCGCGGTGATCACCACGCGACCGGCGAGGTCGGTCACGTGCGCACGATCAACACGGCCGACACTCCGCCGAACGCGACCGCGACGAGCACGGTGGCGAACGCGGCCGACGGCTCCTGCATCGTCGCGCCGCCCGTGGCGATCACTGCGAGCACGAGGAACCAACCGTTGCGTACGAGCGAACCGACCAACAGCGCGCGTGCCACACCGATCAGCTTGCCGACGCTCGACGCCACCAACACGAGTGCGAGCACGACCCGCGCCGCGAACGCGACGTCTTCGCCGGTCACGACGAGTCGGAGATCCGGCCGTACACGCCCTTGAAGAAGAGCAATGGCCGGGCGTCTTCGCGCATGTCGAGATCGACGACGCGTCCGACGACGATCATGTGGTCGCCACCGGGATACTGCGCTTCGAACTCGCAGTCGATGTAGGCGATCGCTTCGTCGAGCACGGGTGAGCCCGACACGCCGCAGTGCCACGGAGTCGAGCCGAAGCGATCGACGTCGCGCGTCGCGAACACACGCGACAGCTCCTCGTGGTGCTCGCCCAGCACGTTGATCGCGAATCGACCCGCCGCTTGGATGCGCGGCCAGGTAGTCGATGATTGCGCGACGCAGAACAACACGAGGGGCGGATCGAGCGACACCGACGTGAACGAGTTCGCCGCCATGCCGACCGGTTCGCTGCCGTCGATCGCGGTGACGATGGTGACGCCGGTCGCGAACGACCCGAACACGTTGCGGAAGCGACGGTCATCGGGCGTGACGACTTCACCGGCTGGCGCTTGGTCCGGCACTTGGTCTGCCGGCGCAGTGCCGTCGCTCGCGTCGCCAGGGTCGGCGGCTTCAGCCATCCGTGCTGGAACCGACTGCGCGCGCCGGGCCGCCGCCGAGCTCGACGCAGAGACCATCGGATGCGGCGAAGATCGCCGGACCGCCGAGGCGTGCGACGTGGTCGCGTGCGTCGCGCAAGATCGTGTCCATCGCGTCGTCGCCGTGCGACGGACAATGATGGAAGAGCGCGAGCGTCTGCGAGCCCGCTTCGCGCGCGACGTGAATCGCGTACTCCACCGTGCAGTGACCCCAGTTGCGCTTCCTCTCGTACTCGGGGGTCGTGTGCTGCGCGTCGTGGATCAGGAGATCGACACCGTCGCAGAGCTCGAGCACGTCGTCGGGCACGTACAGGTCGTCGTCTTCCGGCACGGTGCCGGGACCGTGGTCGGAGAGGTACGCGATGGTCATGCCGTCGATCTCCACGCGGAAGCCGAGCGTGGGATCGGTGTGACGCACCCAGCGCGCCTTCACCTTCGCGCCGTTGGTGGCGAAGTCGTCGCGCCCGCCGACCGCCTCGAATGCGATGTCACCATTGAGCTCGTCGGGAGTGATCGGGAAGTACGGCGGCGACATCACCGAACGGAACACCTCGTCGAGCGGGCCGTCGGCCTGCTCCGGGCCGTACACCGTGACCGACCCACCGCCCGCGGACAGCGGGTGGAAGAACGGCAACCCCTGAATGTGATCCCAGTGCAGGTGTGTGAGCAACACGTTGGCGCGATAGCCGTCGAGCTTGCCGTCGCGCGCAAGCTGGTCGCCGTAGCTCCGCAACCCGGTGCCGAGATCGAGGATCACGGGGTCGTGCGTGGGCGACGAGATCTCGACGCACGATGTGTTCCCGCCATAGCGCGAGAACTGATCGCCGTCACACGGAGTCGATCCGCGGACACCCCAGAAGGTCACGTGCGCCTGTGCAGACACAACCACAACTCTACCCACGGCCATTCGCGCGGACTCCCTGAGACCCGGTGTGACCCGAGTCACACGAACACGCTGCGCGCGCAGGCCCGCGCGGCACGCGCCTCAGGTGACCACGTCACGTGAGCACGTCAGGAGAGCACGCGCTTCTTGAAGCCGTTGATGCCGAGCCACGTGAACAGCGCGGAGAACGCGATCAGCGCGGGGTACACGTACCAGAGGCTCATGTGGTCGACGGGCGTGAGCGCGGCGCGGAAACCCTCGCACATGTACACGAGCGGGTTCACCAGCACCAGGATCTGCAGCCACTTGATCGCAGCGAGTGACTGCCACGGGTAGTAGACCGCGCCGAGGAACGTGAGCGGCAACACGACGATGCCGAACAGCATCGGCACCGTGCGCGGCTCGAACCGCGTGCCGAACGTGAGGCCGAGCGCGCCGCACATGTAGCACGCGAGCGGCGTGAGCGTGAGCAGCACCGGCCAGTTGATGTCGAGGCTCACCGGTGTCGCGGGCACGACCGCGGCGATCGGGAACACCAGCGCCGCGGAGATCAAGCCGCTGAGCGCACCCCACACCGCCTTCTGCACCGCGACGAGCGAGATCGGCAATGGCGCGAGCACGCGGTCTTCGATCTCGCGCGTGTACCCGAACTCCTGCACCATCGGCAGCGAGACCGACTGCACGCCCTGGAACATGATCGCCAACCCGACCACGCCCGCAACGAGGATGGTGGAGAAGCCGGTCTCGCCCGCGGTCGAACCGCCGATGCCCTGCCCGATCTTCGGGAACACATAGGTGAACACGAAGACGAGCAGGAATGGCTGGATGATCGTGCGAGGGATGAACTCCTTCAGCGTCTTGCGCAACACGACCGCGTCGCGCACGAGCAGCGAGCGGAACGCGACCGTCCCGGCCGCGGTCGGTGTGCGCGACGGTACGAGCGCCGATGACGGTGATGGTGACGACGCGGTGGGCGCGGTGGTGGTCATTCGCGCAGGTCCTTTCCGGTGAGGTTGATGAACACCGTCTCGAGCGACGGTTCAGCGACCGAGATGTCGGTCACGTCGAAGCCCGCGCCGTCGGCCGCGGCGAACACGCTCGGGATCACACCCTGCGCGCCGCGCACCGACACGACGACGGTCTGGTCGACCCGTGCGACCTGTTGCACGCCCGGCAGGCGCGCCTCCAACACGGGAGCGAGCGCGTCGAGGTCGCCGGTGGCGGCCACCGTGACGATCGTGTCGGCGCCGGTCGACGCCTTGAGCTCAGCGGGCGTGCCGAGCGCGAGCAGATGGCCGTGGTCGATGATCGCCAAGCGGTTGCAGAGCTCATCGGCCTCTTCCATGTAGTGCGTGGTGAGCAGGATGGTCTGCCCGGCGCGGTGGAGCTCGCCGAGGATCTCCCACAACGCGAGGCGGCTCTGCGGGTCGAGTCCTGCAGTCGGCTCGTCGAGGAACAGCGTGTCAGGTTGGTGCATGATCGCTCGCGCCACCATCAAACGCTGCGCCATGCCGCCCGACAGCGCCGCGACGCTGTCCTTGGCGCGTTCCGACAGGCGGAACTGCTCGAGCAACGCAGTGGCTTGCGACTTCGCGACCTTGGCCGTCATCCCGAAGAAACGGCCGTGGAAGTAGAGGTTCTCCCACACCGACAGCGAGCGGTCGAGCGTGTTGGTCTGCGGGACCACGCCGATCACCTGTTTCGCGGCCACGGGATGCTCCACCACGTCGATCCCGCCGACGAACGCGCGCCCGCCGGTGGGGATCACGCGCGTGGTGAGCATGCCGGCGGTGGTGGTCTTGCCTGCGCCGTTCGGTCCGAGCAGACCGAAGATCTCGCCGCGGCGAACGGACAGGTCGAGTCCGTCGACCGCGCGCGTGCCGCCCGGATAGACCTTGGTGAGTTGCTCGGTGCGGATCACCTCGTCGACATCGATCGCTCGACTCGGCACGGTGCTGGCATTCGTCATCGTCGTCATGCTCCTCTCGTGGTGCGCACGCCTGCGACCTGGATGGGGTCGGCGCCCGCGAAGTGCACGTGAATCGCGAGCAGCGCGTCGCCGAGTCGGTCGATCTCGGCTTCGGTGAACTTGCCTTCGCCGAGTGCGCCGCGCAGTTCGCCGTCGAAGCGCTGCGCGACGCGGTTGAGCTCGGTGAGCCGCTTGCGCCCGGCTGCGGTGACGTGCACACGCGAGACACGGCGGTCGTCGGGATCCGGACGTCGTTCGATGAGCCCGTCGGCCGCGAGGGTGTCGAGTTGGCGCACGAGACTGGGCGGTTCGATGTGCATCTGCTGCGCCAGCGCGCGTTGGCTCGCGCCGTCGGCCAGTGCGGCTTCTTTCAGCAGCACCCAGTGCCAGAGGCTTGCGCCGCGTTCGGCGAGACGCGCGTCGAGCGCGTCGTGCACGGCGCGGTGCGAGAGGTAGAGGCGACGACCAAGCGGCGGTTCCACCCCAAGAACGTTAGCCGCCTAACCATTCTTTGTCAAACGATTCTGATGCGAACGTTCAGCCGCCCGCTTCAACCCTTGGGATTCGGGCCTTCGGCTCGCACCTTCTCCACGTGCACGAGCGCCTCGCGCAATTCGTCGATCCAATCGCCCTCGTGCTCGCTGACGAGCCGAACACACCAGGCGAGCGCGTGGCTTCGGCTGCGCGCGACCCCGGAATCCACGAGCGTGTCGAGCACTCGTCGATCGCTCATGCGAAGACGGGTCATCACTGGCACGCTCAGGCTGGTGAACACCTCGAGCTCGTCACCACAGCGTGCGCCCCAGGCGACCTTGCGCCCGAAGCGGGCCTCCGCTTCGTCGGCGATGCGCATGCGCAGGGCTCGGGTGTCTTCACGGAACCCTTGGATGCGCGCGGCGCGCGCGGTGCCGCGGGCGGTGTCGTCGCCATCCGCGCCGCCATCCGACGTGATGGCAGGGTCGGCGAGCGTGCCGACGACCAGGATCTCCTCGCGGTCGTGGGCCACCTCGGGCGGTCCGGTGAACCAGCCGTCGGGCAGACGACCAGCGAACCAGGCCTGGAGCTTCGTGCTGGCAGGAGTCGAGCTGGCGTCATTCGTGCGGTCCCGCATGATGATTACAGTATTACATCGTTGCGCGCAGCGCAACCCCGATCCGGTCCGCCACCGCCGCGGCGGCCTCCTCGCTCTCGTACTTCGTGCGCGGCCAGAAGAAGCCGCGCAGGCCGTCCTTGAATCGGCGCGGCACCACGTGCACGTGGAGGTGCGGCACACTCTGGCTCACCACGTTGTTCACCGCGACGAACGTGCCGACCGCGTCCATGGCGACGGGGATCGCGCGCGCGAGCTCCTGCACGCGAGCGAACAGCACGTCGCGCTGCGCGGCGGACGCGTCCATGAGTTCGGCCACGTGCACCCGCGGGACCACGAGGGTGTGGCCGACGAACAACGGGCGGTGATCGAGGAACGCGACCACCTCGGGTGTGTCGAGCACGAGGTGTGCGGGCTGTTCCCGCGATGCGATGGCACAGAAGAGGCAGTCCATCTCGCGCGCCCGAGTGACGATGCGGCCGACTACGCGGTCGGCGACTCGTACGGACGCTGACGCGGCGGCGCGGCGTCACGCATCGGCACCATCACCTTGCGCCGGAAGAAGCACACCTCTTCCCCGCGCTGGTTGAACGCACGCGTCTCCACGGTGACCACGCCTCGATCCGGGCGACTCGACGACGCGACCTTCTCGATCACGTTCGTCTCGGCATAGATCGTGTCGCCATGGAAGGTGGGCCGCTGGTGCTTGAGCGACTCCACCTCGAGGTTCGCGATCGCCGCGCCGCTCACGTCGGGCACGCTCATGCCGAGCACGAGCGAGTACACGAGGTTGCCCACCACCACGTTCTTGCCGAACTGCGTTTGCGTCTCGGCGTACCACGCATCCGTGTGCAACGGGTGGTGGTTCATCGTGATCATGCAGAAGAGGTGGTCGTCGGCTTCGGTGATCGTCTTCCCGGGCCAGTGCTTGTAGGTGTCGCCGGGCTCGAAGTCTTCGAAGCAGCGACCGAACGGGCGCTCGTGAATCGTCATCGGGAGAGCGTACCGAGGCGGTGCCGCCAGCTCCGACCCCGCGCCAGCGCGTCGATGCCGCGTCGATCGCGCGTCGAGGAATGCGGGTTTTCGGCGGTTACCATTCGGCGCGTCATCGGGCGCTTCCGCCGCCGATCCCCGTTGGCGCCCCCTCATGGCCGATCGTCCCGTCGACAGCGCGTCCGAGAGCCGTCGCGCTCGACGCGAACACCGAACCCGTCGTCGGTGGCGCAACGCGGCGTCGATCGTCGCACTGCTCGCGGTGCTCGTGGGGTTCGGTCTCGTGCTCACCGAGACGGTTCGCTTCGGCGGCGGCGATCGACCGTCGCTCGCGCGCACGATCGACACCACGCGTCCACGTTCGACCGCGTCGACGACGACCACGCTCAAAGGTCGTCCGTGTCGCGCGCCGATCACCGATCCGGCGCCCCTTCGCCTCTGGATCGGCGGCGATTCCCTCGCCGGCACCCTCGGACCGTCGCTCGGCACCATTGCCGGCGCGACGGGTGTGGTGCAACCGCAGTTCGACTCGCGCGTGTCGAGCGGGCTCACCAACCCCACGTTCTTCAACTGGGCCGACCATGCCACCAAGGAGATGACGCGACTCGACCCCGAGATCGCGGTGTTCATCATCGGCGCCAACGACTTCGCGGCGCCGATGAACACCAGCGTTGGTGCCGACGGCCAACCCCAGTGGAAGACCGACTACACCGCGCGGATCGAGGCGATGCTCACCGCGTTCGGCGCCGACGCGCGGACCGTGGTGTGGATCGGATCGCCGCCGTTCAAGGACGACCGCAACGAGCAGATCAAGCAGATCGACGAGCTCGCGAAGTCGGTGATCGCGAAGCACCCCAACGTCGCGTACGTCGACGCATACGGGTTGTTCACCGACGCCGACGGCAAGTACGCCGCGTCACTCGCGCCGCTCGACACCCCGAACGCGGATCCGGTGCCGGTCCGCGCCGGCGACGGTGTGCACCTCACCACGCAGGGCGGAGAGCGTCTCGCCAAGGCGGTGTACTCGGTGATCGACGCGCAGTGCTCGGTGACGAAGCAGGCCGTGCCGGGTGTGGTGAAGGCCACCATCCAGACCGAAGGCAGCACCACCGTGTCGGGCGGCACCAACCGCGGCGGCGGCACCGTGCAGACGTCACCGCCGGCGACCGCGCCGCCAAACACGAGCCCGCCGGTTGCCACCGCGCCAGCAACGACCGCGCCGACCGTCGCGCCCACGACGACCTCCAGCCCGCCGGAGTCGACCACCACTACCACGGGTCCGTGACCGACCGCTCGCTCGGGAGGACGTCGACAAAGGTGCGTCGCTAGGCTCCCGCCATGTCAGATCAGCTGAACGCCGGCGCGGCTGCCGTCGACCTCGCGGCCGAGATCGTCGATTCGGCGACCGAAGTGCTCGCGCGCCGCGCAACCGTCGACGGGCGCATCTCCGTCGCCAAGCTCGACGAACACCAGGTGCTCGCGTACGACCTCGCGCACGCCGCGAGTGCGGTCGAGGGCTGCACGGTGATGGTCGCCTATGGCGGGCAGGGCGAGCAGGAGTCGTTGCTCGCGCGCGCGTACATCGCCGACGCGATCCACGACCTCGGCGCGAAGTTGCTGGGCCGCGAAGCCACGTGGGGCGTCGACCCGTCGTTGCTCGCGCCGGCGTTGCCGTTCGTGGAGACGCACCGCTCGCCCGAGTTCCTCGAAGCGCTCGGCGACACGTTGCCCGCCGCGGGCACCGGCCCGAACCATCTGCCCGACGACTTCGAGCTCGCGGCCGACACCTTCCACAAGTTCGCCGAAGAGAAGATCCGTCCGCACGCGGAGCACGTGCATCGCAGCAACGGCGACGTGCCGGAGGAAGTGATCCAAGGGCTCGCGGAGCTCGGCGGCTTCGGCCTCTCGGTGCCGGAAGAGTACGACGGCATGGCTGGTGGCGGCGAGGCCGACTACCTCGGCATGGTCGTCGCCACCGAAGAGCTGTCGTGGGGTTCGCTCGGCATCGGCGGATCGCTCATCACGCGCCCGGAGATCCTCACCCGCGCGCTCGTCACCGGCGGCACCGACGAGCAGAAGCGGCGGTGGCTGCCGCGCATCGCGTCGGGCGAGCTCATCGTGGGTGTGATGGCCACCGAGCCCGATTTCGGATCCGACGTCGCCGGCGTGTCGACCATGGCCACGCCCACCGAGGGCGGCTACCTCATCAACGGCGTGAAGACGTGGGCCACGTTCGCCGGTCGCGCCGATCTCGTGATGCTGCTCGTGCGCACCGACCCCGACAAGTCGAAGGCGCACCGCGGCCTTTCGTTGTTCGTGGTCGAGAAGGAGCCGACGCCCGGTCACTCGTTCTCGCTCGAGCAGGAGGCGGTTGACGGGCGCGGCGTCGGGAAGATGGAAGGCCGCGCCATCGACACGCTCGGCTACCGCGGCATGCACTCGTTCGAGGTGTCGTTCTCGGATTGGTTCGTGCCCGCGGCGAACCTCGTCGGCGAGGAGAGCGGTCTCGGCCGCGGCTTCTACCTCCAGATGGAGGGCTTCGAGAACGGCCGACTGCAGACCGCGGCGCGCGCCGTCGGCCTCATGCAGGCCGCGTTCGACGCCGGCCTCACGTACGCGCAGGACCGCAACGTGTTCGGGCAGTCGGTGTTCGACTACCAGCTGTCGAAGGTGAAGCTCGCGCGCATGGCCGCGCTCATCCAAGGCGGGCGCCAGTTCTCGTACGACGTCGCGCGTCAGATGGGGCGCGGCGAGGGCACGCTCGCCGCGTCGATGGTGAAGGCCTACGTGTGTCGCGCCGCCGAGTGGGTCACGCGCGAGGCGATGCAGCTGCACGGCGGCATGGGCTACGCCGAGGAGTTCCCGGTGTCGCGCTACTTCGCCGACGCCCGCGTGCTGTCGATCTTCGAAGGTGCAGACGAGACCCTGTGCCTCCGCGTGATCGCCCGCCGCCTCACCGAAGACAAACTCGCCACCCTCTAACCCGTTCCGGCGTCAAAAACCCGTCTCTGTCACGGGATTTTGACGCCGGTTGGGGCTTGAAATGAGGCGCGGCGACATGGGCGACGTGTCGGGTTAGGGTCGTGTGTGCGCAGGCATCGCTGGCGCGAAGAAGATCCTGGTCTGCCGATCGATCTC
>JBEVLJ010000147.1:0-3210 GCA_040509195.1 Acidimicrobiia bacterium | reverse complement strand
CGACAGCATCAGGATGCCGCCGAACAGCGCGAGCGACACCGCGACGGTGGCGATGCCGGCGATCGTCATCAACACGTTGCGGCGCAGCGAGACCATCGTCTCGCGCGCGAAGTAGACGATTCGAGTCCACATCGGTCGAGGTCAGCTCCCGACGCCGTAGACGCCGCGCGCCTGGTCGCGCACGAGCTCGCCTCGATCGAGCTCGATCACGCGGCGGCGCATGGCATCCACGATGCGTTGGTCGTGGGTCGCCATCACGATCGTGGTGCCGGTGCGGTTGATGCGATCGAGAATTCGCATGATGCCGACGGTGGTGGCGGGGTCGAGGTTTCCCGTGGGCTCGTCGGCAAGCACGATCAATGGGCGGTTCACGAAGGCGCGGGCGATCGACACCCGTTGCTGCTCACCGCCGGAGAGCTCCGACGGGAAGCGGCCGGCCTTCTTGGCGAGGCCGACGAGGTCGAGCACCTGCGGCACCTGGGTGCGCACCACGTGGCGAGGGCGACCAATCACCTCCATGGCGAACGCGACGTTCTCGTAGACCGTCTTGTTCGGCAGGAGCTTGAAGTCTTGGAACACGCAGCCGATGTTGCGGCGCAGCTGCGGGACCTTCCAGTGGCTCAGCTGCGAGATGTCGCGGCCCGCCACGATGATGCGGCCGGTGGTGGCCTGCTCTTCACGCAGGAGCAGGCGGAGGAACGTGGACTTGCCCGATCCGGATGGGCCGACCAGGAAGATGAATTCTCCCTTTTGGACCTCGGCCGACACCTCACGAAGGGCGACGACGTCGCCCTTGTAGGTCTTGGAGACGTTCTCGAAACGAATCATGCCAGCGGCCGAGGGTAGCAGCGAGGGTCGGCAGAATCGCGACAGGGGCGCTACTCGGCCCCGGCTCGTCTCCACTCCAAATAGGCCTGGATGAAGTCGTCGAGGTCGCCGTCCAGCACGGCCGCGACGTTGCCGGTCTCGTGACGGGTGCGTTCGTCCTTGACGAGCTGGTACGGCTGCAACGTGTACGTGCGGATCTGGCTCCCGAACGCGACGTCGCGCTTGTCGCCTGAGATCGCGTCGAGCTCGGCTTGCCGCTCCTGTCGCGCGAGCTCGGCAAGGCGCGCCGCGAGGATCACCATCGCGCGCGCCTTGTTCTGCGTCTGCGACCGCTCGTTCTGGCACGACACGACCACGCCGGTGGGCAGGTGCGTGATGCGCACCGCGGAGTCGGTCACGTTCACGTGCTGACCACCCGCACCCGACGAGCGATAGGTGTCGATGCGCAAGTCGGTGGGGTCGATTTCCGGCACCTCGGTCTCGTCGAGCGTGGGCACCACGTCGAACGACGCAAACGCGGTCTGGCGACGCGCGTTCGCGTCGAACGGCGAGATGCGGATGAGTCGGTGTACGCCGCGCTCGCTCGTGAGCAGGCCGTACGCGTAGCGGCCTTTGATCGTGAACGTGGCCGAGCTCAGCCCCGCTTCGGTACCGGGTGACACTTCGTCGAGCTCCACGCTGAACCCGCGCTGCTCCGCCCACCGCAGGTACATGCGCAGCAGCATGTTGGTCCAGTCCTGCGCGTCGGTGCCGCCCGCGCCGGAGTTGACCGTGCAGATCGCGTCGCGGTCGTCGTGCTCCCCCGCAAACAGCGCGCGCAGCTCCAACGTGTCGAGCCGCTTCGCCAACGCGGCGATGCCGTCGTCGATCTCGCCTTCGAGCGAGTCGTCGCCCTCCTCGCGCGCCATCTCGACGAGGGTGTCGAGGTCGGACACCTCGGTGTCGAGCGACGCCACCAGCGACGCGTCGTCGCTCAGCTGCGAGTGCTCGGTGCTCACCTTGCGGGCCTGGTCCTGGTCGTCCCAGAAGCCCGCGCCGCTCATCTGCGCTTCGAGCTCGGCGATCCGGTCGCGGGCCGCGTCGACCTGCAGGTAGACCCGAGCCGCGTCGACGCGGCGGCGGACATCGGTGAGGTCGTCGGAGAAATCACGCATGGCAGGAAGAGGTGCGCATGAAAGGAAGGCGCCGGCCGGTCAGCGGCCGTGGCAGAGCTTGTACTTCTTGCCGCTGCCGCAGAAGCACGGTTCGTTGCGGCCTGGCGTCTTCTCCACCGACACGGGCATCTGGGGTCGATCGTCGATCGCGTCAACGGACTCGCCGCGTCCCGCGACACCGCCGTCGGATCCCGAATTGGCGAAGTCGCCCATGCGCTCCTCTGGCGGCACCGACGCGGCCGCGGCGCGCATGGCCGCCGCGCCCTGTTCGGCGTCGTCGGAGCTCGAGTAGCGCATCCGGTTGGTGCTCGGCGCCTGCGGAGCGTCTTCGACCTGCGCGACCTGGAGGTGCGACACGTAGGCGACGAAGTTGTCCTGGATCTGGCCCATCATCGCCTCGAACATGTCGAAGCCCTCACGCTGCCACTCGGCGAGCGGGTCCTTCTGACCCATCGCGCGGAGGTTGATGCCCTCGCGCAGGTAGTCCATCTCGTAGAGGTGCTCGCGCCAGTGCTGGTCGATCATCGACAGCATCACGCGCCGCTCGATCTCGCGCATGTTCTCCGCGCCGACCGACGCTTCCTTGCCCTCGTACTGCGCGACCGCGTCGTCGGTGAGCAGATCGACCACCACGTCGCGGTGCAATGCCTGCTCGAGCTGCTCGCGCGTGACGGTGGTCGGGAACATGGTGAGCACGACCCGGTGCAGCTCGTCGAGGTCCCACTCCTCGTGGTACTCGGTCGGGCACATCGTCATCACCGCGCGCTCGATCGCGGACGCGATGGCCTCGAACGTCTCGTCGCGCAGGTCGCCACCTTCGAGGATCTGCTGGCGGCGTCGGTAGATCACCTTGCGCTGCTCGTTCATCACCTCGTCGTACTTGAGCACGTCTTTGCGGATCTCGAAGTTGCGGGCTTCGACGGTGTTCTGCGCGCGCTCGATGGCCTTGGTGACCATCTTCGCCTCGAGCGGCACGTCGTCGGGGAACGCCTTGCCCATCACCCAGTTCATCGCCCCGGGGCCGACCCGGCGCATGCGGTCGGCTTCGAGCCACTGGTACCCGCGACTCTCACCGGGGTCGCCCTGCCGACCCGCGCGACCGCGGAGCTGGTTGTCGATGCGGCGGCTGTCGTGACGCTCGGTGCCGAGCACGTAGAGACCGCCGAGCGAGCGCACGTGGTCACCTTCGGCCGCGCACTCTGCCTTGAACCGCTCGAGCAGCTCCTCG
>JBEVLJ010000146.1:0-3165 GCA_040509195.1 Acidimicrobiia bacterium | reverse complement strand
CGGCAGCTCGAACGACCACAACTCGAACGACCACAACTCGAACGACCACCCGAACGGCGACGGCGGTCGCATGACGGTTTCGCCGCCTCGGGAAGCGATCGAGTGGAAGCGCCACCACGGTTCGTCCGGGGTGGGCACCGACGCCAGTGGGTCGAATGACGCGTCGGGCAGCGCGTCGAATGGCGCGTCGGGTGGCGCCGCGAGCGGTGCAGGCGGCATGGGTGCCGATTCCGCCAAGGATCCTGGGCCGGCCGTGCCCGCCCCCGCGACTGCGGCCGCCGCATCGGTTCCGACCGAGCCGGCGTCCGCAGGTTCGGTGACGGCCGGCCCGGGTGACTCGATCGCGACGGTGGCGAACGTCGCGGCTGGCACCGACGAGCCCGCGCCCGCGGCGACCGATCCGGCGCCCGCGGCGGACTCGGGTGCGGGCGCGCTGCTGCCCGGCATCATCGACGGCGCGCTGGCGCACGATCCGCCCACTGCGGCGGCTGCCCCGCTCGTCGCTCGCGCCCCTGCCTCGCTCGCGGCCGTCGCGGCATTGGTGCTGGCGTTGATCGTCTTCCTCGGTGTGCACGGACGGACGAATCGTCGTGACACGCAACTCGCAGCCGCACGCGGCGCTGACGACCTCGCTCGGTTCCGGTGAGTCCACGCGTCACCCCACGTGATTCGTGGTCGGCCTCGAACCGGCTGCCGGTGTTGCAACTCGTGCGCGTGCTCGGCGCGACCGCCGTGCTCGGCATCACCGCCATGCTCGGCTTGCTCGACGCCGCCATCGTGCTCGGCGTGCTCGTCTATGGCGTGATCGTCGCGATCGCCGAGCTGTTCCTCGTGCGCGTCCCCGAGCGGGCCACTGCGTTCGTCACCGCGAGCGTGTTGGTCGATGGCGTGGCCCTGGCGCTGGTGGTGTCGGCCACCGGTGGCGCGCGCAGCCCACTGCTGTTCCTCGTGTTCCTCGACGTCGTTGCGGCCACGCTGCTTGTGTCGTACCGAACCGGCTTGAAGCTCGCGCTGTGGTGCGCGCTGCTCCTTCTGCTTGCGCACGCGCTCGTCGACGCCGGGGTCATCGAGGGCACCATGCACGTGAACGATCGCTTCGCTGTGGTGAGCGCATGCACGTTTCTCGTGTTCGCGCTGAGCGCGGCGGCGTTCTCGTCGGTGAATGAGCGATCGTTGCGGCACAGTCGCAGCCAGTTGTCGTCGATGGTCGAGCTCGGCGCCGAGCTCGAGCGTTCGCGTCGCACCGACGACGTGATGGCGGCGCTCGTGCGTCACGCGTGCGCGCGCCTCGGGTTCGTGCGCGTCGCGGTGCTGGTGCATCACGACAGCCGTTGGACGGGCATCGTCGACGACGGCCGTGTCGAAGCCCACGTCGAACTGCCTGATCAGGCGGCGGCCGTGGTGTGGGAGTGCTGGTCGAGCTCGTCGCCGCTCCTCGTGCGTTCGCTCGACGACGGTCTGCTCGACGCGGTCCTGCCCGACGCGTCGAACGTGCTCGTCGCGCCGGTGGCCGCCGACGACGAACGACTCGGTGTGGTCGTCGCCGAGTGGGGCGGCGAAGGCGACGCCCGCATCCCATCGTCGACCGTGCAAGCGCTCGCCCAGGCGGCGATGCACACCGCGCTCGCACTGCGGAACGCATCGCTGCTTGTGGAAGTGGAGCGACTCGCCACCCGCGACTCGCTCACCGGCATCGCGAACCGACGGCTGTTCGACGAGTCGCTCGCGCGCGAGACGGCCCGATCGCAACGCCTGGGTGCTCCGCTGAGCCTCGTGGTGTTCGACGTCGACCACTTCAAGCAGATCAACGACAGCTTCGGTCACCTCACGGGCGACGCGGTGCTGCGCGACGTGGCCGAAGCGCTGGTCGCGGGAACGAAGGGCTTCGACATCGCGGCTCGTCTCGGCGGCGACGAGTTCGTGTTGCTGCTTCCCGGTTGTCGTCGTGAAGACGCGGTGAAGGTGGCCGATCGCGTGCGCAGCGAGATCATTCGCCGCAGCAACTCCACTGCGGTCACCATCAGTGCGGGCGTGGCCACGATGCCCGACAACGCGGTCGACGGCGAACGCCTCGTGTCGGCGGCCGACGCCGCGCTCTACGACGCCAAGCGCCGCGGCCGCGACCGCTCGCACGCGTCGGAGCGTGTGCCCGAGGGCGGAGTGGCATCCCCCGGCGCGCCGCGGTGGGGTGGAGCGTCGCTCGCCCGCGGTGCCTGAACCGTTGACGAGCGCTCAGCTCAGGCCGAGTCGCGCCATTGCCCACGCGCGCAGCTTCGGGTGGTCGACCTTTCCCGCGGCCGACCGTTCGAGCGAGTCGACGAAGATCCATGCGCGTGGCATCTGATAGCTGGCCAGCTTGCGACGGCAGAAGGCCGTCAGCTCGGGACCATCGAGGTAGTGGTTCGGCGTGACCTGCACGACGCCGACGATCGTCTCCCCGAACCGTGGATCCGGCACCCCCACGATCGCACAGTCGAACACGCCCTTGTGCTTGCGCACGACCGACTCCACCTCTTCGGGGTACACCTTCTCGCCGCCAGCGTTCACGCTCGCGGACCCACGACCGAGCAGCTGCACGGTGCCGTCGGCGGCGACCGTCGCGTAGTCGCCCGGCACCGCGTAGCGAACGCCGTTGACGACCCGGAACGTCGCGGCGGTCTTCTCGGGGTCGTTGTAGTACCCGACCGGGATGTGTCCACCCATCGCGACGAGCCCGATCTGGTCGCTTCCCGGCGTCACTGGCTCGCCCGTCCGCTCGTCGAGCACGGCCACGCGCTCGCTCACCCGGAAGCGACTCGGTTCGATGGCGCCGCCGTCGGCGCGGCTCGAGTTGCTCGGCCCCATGCCCTCCGACGCCCCGAGCGTGTCGATGATGGTGAGGCCGGGGAGACGCTCGAGCAGCGCGTGCTTGACGCCGGGCCTGAAGGAGACACCCGACGACGTGACACTGCGCAGTGCCGACAGATCCCATCGATGGGGATGCGCGACGAGCGCGTCGAGCATCGGCCGCGCGAAGACGTCACCGACGATCGTGATCGCGCGCACCTGCTCGCGTTCGATGACGTCCCACACGTGTTCGACGTCGAGTCGCGTGTCGTCGATCAACACGATCGTGCCGCCACCGGCCAGCGTCGCCAGCGTCGTGAACAACCCCGTGCCGTGCAT
>JBEVLJ010000145.1:0-8436 GCA_040509195.1 Acidimicrobiia bacterium | reverse complement strand
TTGAAGTTCACGGCAGCGCTCCAGGACGTGGTGCGGGTCGCGCACGTCGCGAACGGCGAACGAACGGTACCGAAGCATCCGACCGGCCGCCAGATCACGACCCCGACGCTGCGCCGGGCGTCACCGGTACCCTGATCTGATATGGCGCAGCCTCCCCACTACGAGACGACCGACGTACGCATCGACAAGCTCGTCGTCGGTCCGGTCGAGAACAACGTGTTCGTGATGCGCTGCAAGAGCACGGGCGAGGCACTGATCGTCGACGCCGCCAACGAGCACGAGCTCCTGCTCGAGGTCAGCAAGGCCACTGGCGTCCGGCGCGTCCTCACCACACACGGCCACTGGGATCACATCGGGGCGGTCGTGGCATTGCGCGACGCGGGCATCGACGTGGGCATCTCCGCCGAAGACGCGTCGATGCTGCCGTCGTACGACTTCATCATCCCCGACGACGACGTGATCGAGCTCGGCGACCTCCGGCTGCGTTCGATCCACAACCCCGGACACACTCCGGGATCGATGTCGTTCCAACTCGTCGGACACCCGCTCGTGTTCAGCGGCGACACGCTCTTCCCCGGCGGCGCGGGCAACACGAGCTTCGCCGGCGGCGACTTCGAGCAGATCATCTCGTCGATCGACCGCAAGCTGTTCACCTTGCCCGCCGACACGCTCGTGCTGCCCGGGCACGGGCTCGACACCACCATCGGCGCCGAGGCGCCGCACCTGCAGGAATGGGTGGATCGCGGATGGTGACCGTCACCTCGCGCCCGCGCGCCACGATCCGCGGCAACGACGACTGCTGGTGCGGTAGCGGCAAGAAGTACAAGCGCTGTCATCGGCTGCAGTTGCTCACGCCTGGCACCGTCGGGCCGATGCGCGACGTGCCGGAGTCGATCGTTCGCCCCGACTACGTCGCCACCGGCTCACCCGTGCGCCGCACCGAAGACGCGGTGAAGTCGCCCGACGTGATCGAACGCATGCGTCACGCCTGCGCGATCGCGCGCGACGTGCTCGAGGAAACTGGCGCGGCCGTCGCACCGGGCGTCACCACCGATGAGCTCGACCGCATCGCACACGAGGCGCACCTGGCTCGCGGCGTGTACCCGAGCCCGCTCGGCTACCACGGCTTCCCGAAGTCGGTGTGCACCTCGGTGAACGAGGTGATCTGTCACGGCATCCCCGACGACCGCGCGCTCGTCGACGGCGACATCGTGAACCTCGACATCACGGTGTACGTGAACGGCGTGCACGGCGACACCAACGCGACGTTCCTCGTCGGCAACGTTGACCAACGCACGAAGCGTCTCGTCACCGTCACGCGCGAGTGTCTCGACCACGCGATCGCCGCGGTGCGTCCCGGTGTGCCCGTGTCCGACATCGGACGCGCCATCGAGCAGCACGCGCACGCCAACGGGTTCTTCGTGGTGCAGGCGTTCGTGGGCCACGGCATCGGCGCGGTGTTCCACGGCCCGCCGCAAGTGCCCCACTATCACGACGCGAGCGCCAACACGATCCTCGAGCCCGGCATGACGTTCACCATCGAGCCGATGATCACCATGGGCAGCATCGAGCCCGTCATCTGGGGCGACGGCTGGACGGCCGTCACGGCCGACGGCTCGCGCACCGCGCAGTTCGAGCACACACTGCTCGTCACCGACACCGACGCCGACGTCCTCACCCGCTAGTCAGCGGAGGGCGTCGTCGTACACGGCGGCGGTACGCACGGCGCACTGGTCCCAGGAGAACTGAGCCGCTCGCGCGGGTCCGCGACCGGCCACGGCGGCGCGTGCGACCGGGTCGCTGAGCAGCTCGACGAGTGCGTCGCGCCACGCGTCGCCGTCGGTCGGTGACGCGAAGCGCGCCGCGTCGCCGGCCACTTCGCGGAGCACCGGAATGTCGCTCGCGATCACCGCCGTGCCCTGCGCCAACGCTTCCAGCACGGGGATGCCGAACCCCTCGTGCAGGCTCGGGAGCGCGAACGCGTCGGCGCCGGCGTACAACGCCGAGAGGTCGTGCCGTCCGACCGGCCCTGGCATCACCAGCCGATTGCCGAGCCCCACATCGTCGGTGTCAAGGTCGTCGAGCCATCCCCTCGCGCCGACGAGCACGAGCGCGTGCGGCAACGCGG
Source organism: Acidimicrobiia bacterium (assembly GCA_040509195.1). GTDB lineage: Bacteria > Actinomycetota > Acidimicrobiia > IMCC26256 > DASPTH01 > DASUMF01. The sequence goes on along the minus strand of JBEVLJ010000145.1, from coordinate 6,308 downwards.
CGTCGCGCACCGCGCGGGCGAACGCGTCGACCAACACCTTCACGTTCTTGCGCGGTTGCATCGTGCCCACCCAGAGCACGTACGGCTGTCCGGTGAGGTGGTACCGAGCCAACGTGGACTGCACATCGGCATCGACCGCCCGCTCGAGCTCGACCCCGTTCGGCACCACGCGGATCTGCTCGCGGCGTATCGGTGTGTGCGCGACGAGCTCCGCGGCCGAGAACTCCGACACCGCGATCACGAAGCGCGCGCGCTTCGCCGCGGCCGCGAACCCACGCTCGTGGAACCAACGGCCGCGACGCGTGTACGTCTCGGGCCAGGTGACCGGCGCGGCGTCGTGCGCGGTGACCACGAGGGGCACGTCGGAGATCGGCGGCACCGCCACCGACGGCGCGTGCACCAGGTCGACGGGCGCGATCCGCCGCAATGGGCTCGCGGCGCCGACGGTGTGCCACGCGTCGTAGAGCGCGGGTCGCGGCAACGGCAGCACCACTGGGTGCACGGTGGCGAGGCCGGCGGCGGCCATCGCGTCGTCGACCTCACCGCGACCGTGGCGCGCCGTGAAGGCGGTCACATCCCAACCGTTCGACGGCAGCCGTCGCACCAACTCCGCGGTGTACGTGGCGATGCCACTCACACCGTCTTGCACGAGTTGCTCGACGTTGAACCCGACGCGCATCAGCGAGCCCCTCTGCTGGCACCGGCGAGCGCGGCGCGGCGGTACACGTCGAGGTGGGCGCGCGCGGCCGCATCCCACGTGTACGGCGCGGCCTGGGCCGGACCTCGCTCGGCCAGTTCAGCCGCGCACTGCGGATCGAGGCACCGTCGCAACGCGTCGGCCAAGCGCTCGGGATTGCCCGGTGGCACGAGGAGTGCAGCGTCACCCACGAACTCCTCGATCGACGATCCCGCGGTGGTGACGAGTGGTGCGGCACACGCGAGCGCTTCGAGCGCGGGGAGCCCGAACCCTTCTTCGAGCGACGGGTACACGACCGCCGCCGCGCGTCGCATCAGCGCTGGCACCACGTCGTCGTCGACATACCCCGTGCGCACGATGCGGTGCGCCACGCCGCTCGTTGCGATCGCGTCGTGCACCGGCGCGGCGTCCCAACCGACACCACCCGCGAGCACGAGGCGCAGATCGGGCTCCGCCGACGCGACGCGTGCAAAGGCCTGTACGAGCGATGGCACGTCTTTGCGCGGTTCAATGGTGCCCACGAACGCAACGAAGGGTGGCCGCACACCCAGTGTGGCCAGGGCCGCGAGATCGGTCGACGGGTCGGGATCGGGTCGGAAGCGTTCGTGGTCGACGCCGTGCGGGATCACGACCACGTCGCGCGGGGGGTCACCGCCGCGCACCGGCACCACCGCGTCGAGTCGACGCGCGGTGTGATGGCTCACGCACACCGACACCGCCGCACGCTGCACGGCTGCGGGGATCATGTGCCCAAAGAACCGCGCCTTGGCGCTCACGTGCCATTCGGGATGTTCCAACAACGTGAGGTCGTGCACGGTGACCACGCGCGGCGTGCGGAGGTGGAGCGGCACCGTGTAGTGCGGACCGTGCCACACGTCGATCGCCTCGGCGCGCGCCACGTGTGCGCCCCGGCCCTGTTCCCACGCCAGCCGTACGGGGCGGGCCTCCGGCACCGCGGCACGCACACGAGCGAAGTCGGCCCAACGATCCGCGTCGTCGCGTCGGGTGAGGAGCACGAGGTCGAGATCCGAAGCGTCGACCTGTGCCAGGTGGCGGGCGAGTTCGACGATGTAACGCCCGGCACCCCTCGGCTCACTGGGTACTGCCGAGACGTCGAGCAGCACGCGCACGTCCCGACGCTACCTGGCCACGAAACGAGCCCGTCATCCACCCGCCCGTCATCCACCGGGGACGTCATCCGCTGGCCGGCGCACAGCGAACAGCCCTTCACCAAGGGTTCACCGGAGGCAGGTACCGTGAATCCACCGACCACCGACCCGAGAGGAGCACCGATGTCCACCTTGCTCGAGCTCGGGGAGTGGCGCGCACCGGTGCGCAACCTGGGTTGGGTCGCAGCGCGATTCGGGTATCGCTGAGCGATGCCGTCACCGATCCGCTCCCTCACCACGCGTGACGTGCGCCGCTACGTCGACGAGCAGGTGTTCACGTCGGCCACGCCGGGCAACGGTCACGTCGGCGTCGAAGTGGAGTGGGTCACTCGATCGGTCGATCGGTCGGCCGAACGACACACCGTCACCCCGGATCAGCTGCTGGCGGCGCTCGGGCTCTCCGCCCCGGGTGACGTCCTGCCCGACGGCGCGCGCGTCACCTTCGAACCGGGCGGACAACTCGAGTTGAGCGGGCCCGCCTTCGTGTGCGCCGACACCGCCATCGCCGCGATGGCGCGCGACGCGGCCGTCGCCCGGCGAGCGGTCTCGGCCCACGGGATCGACCTCGTCGGCATCGGCCTCGATCCGGCGGGATTGCGCGACCGCGTCATCGACGGCGCGCGCTACGCGGCCATGGAGCAGTACTTCGACACGCAGTGGCCCGACGGTCGCGTGATGATGCGCAACACCGCGTCGGTGCAGGTGAACGTCGACCTCGGCGCACCGTCGCACGTCGAGTCGCGATGGCAGCGCGCGCACGCGATCGTGCCTGTGCTCGCCGCCGCGTTCGCCAACTCGCCGTTCGACACGTCGGGCTCGCTCACCGGGTCGCGCTCATCACGCCTCGACGTGTGGCGTCGCCTCGACCCTCGCCGCACGCGGGCGGCCGCGCGCCCGGGCACGAGCGCGGCGACCGCATGGACCACGTACGCGCTCGACGCACCGGTCATGATGATCGACACGTCGGCGGCGCCCGCATCAGCCAACGCGGCGAAGAGCTTCGCCCCCATCCCGCGGCCACTTTCGTTCGCCCGTTGGCTCCACGACGGCCACGAGCTCGGCTGGCCCACGATCGACGACTTCGAATACCACCTCAGCACGCTCTTCCCGCCGGTGCGGCCGCGCGGCTGGTTCGAGCTCCGCACGATCGATGCGCTGCCCGACGAGTGGTGGCCGGTGGCCGTGGCAGTCACGGCCGCGCTGCTCGACGACGACACGGCGGCCGACATCGCCACCCGTGCGAGCGCCGCGGTCGCCGGTCGCGCCCACCTCGCGGCACGCGACTCGTGTCACGACCCCGAGCTGCGCACCGCGGTCGACCAGTGCTTCGTCGCGGCGATCGCCGCACTCCCGCGAATCGGCGCGGCCTCGGCACGCGCGGCCACCGAGGCCTACTACGAGCGCTACGTCGCGCCCGGTCGATGCCCTGCCGACGACCTGCACCACGATCCATGTCGATGGTCGCCCTCGTCCGACGTTTCCGTCACGTGACGGCGCACGACCTCCAACCACCGCCGCCGATCACCACCGATCGCGAGCTGCGCGCCCTGATCGCGCGCGAGCTCACCGACGCGCGCGCACGCACGCTTCGCCTGCTCGCACCGGTGCCCGACGCGGAGCAAGCGCGGCAGGTGTCCGATCTGATGTCGCCCCTGTGCTGGGATCTCGCGCACATCGGGCACTTCGAGGAACTGTGGTTGGTGCGCGAGCTCGGCGCACTCGCGCCGACCGACGAGCGCTTCGACGATGTGTACGACGCCTTCAAGCACCCGCGTCGCGAGCGCGCCTCCCTGCCGATCCTCGGCGCGCGTGACGCCCGCCGCTTCGTCGCTTCGATTCGGGAGCGTGCGATGGCGGTGCTCCACACGATCGATCTCGACGCGGGCGGCGAAGCGCCGCTGCTCGCCGACGGCTTCGTGTACGGCATGGTCGTCCAACACGAACACCAACACGACGAGACCATCCTCGCCACGCTGCAACTCGACGAGGCGTTCGCGCACCCGGACGCCGGCGACGCCGAGCCCGGTGGACGAGTGGATGCGCCGACTCGCGCGACGCTCCGGCCCGACGTGCTCGTCCCCGCCGGGGAGTTCACGATGGGTACCGATGCGCACGCGTGGTCGTACGACAACGAACGCCCCGCGCACTGGATCACGCTCCCCGCGTTCCGTATCGACACCGCGCCCGTCACCAACGCCGCGTACGCGGCGTTCATCGACGACGGCGGCTACCGCGACCCGCGCCATTGGTCGCACGAAGGGTGGGCCTGGCGCGAGGAGGCAAGCCTCGTCGCGCCCGAGTTCTGGCACCGTCACGACGAACGCTCTCCGTGGATGCGTCGACGCTTCGGACGCGTCGAAGCCGTCCCCGCCGACGAGCCCGTGCAACACGTGTGTTGGTACGAGGCGGATGCGTACGCGCGCTGGTCGGGCGCGCGCCTCCCCACCGAGGCGGAGTGGGAACGCGCCGCGCGCGGCGCCGACGTGCACCACGCGAACCTGTGGCCCGTCGACCCGGCGGGGACTCACCGCTGGGCTCCGTCGCTCATCGGGACCCGTGTCGGAGGTGTCAGCGACGTCGGCGCGCACCACATGCTCGGCGATGTGTGGGAGTGGACGGCCTCGTCGTTCCACGGTCACCCGGGCTTCGTCGCGTTCCCGTACCCGGAGTACTCCGAGGTGTTCTTCGGCCCCGACCACAAGGTGTTGCGCGGCGGTTCGTGGGCCACGCACCCATCGGCCGTGCGCACCACGTTCCGCAACTGGGACTTCCCCGTCCGGCGTCAGATCTTCGCCGGGTTCCGCTGCGCGCGCGACGTCTGACCGTGTGCCGTCATCTCGCGTACCTCGGGTCGCCGGTCGCGCTCCACGACCTCACCTTCGGTGCCGCGCACTCGCTCGCAGATCAGGCGCGCGACCCGACGATGCAGGAGTGGGGCGACACGAACCCCGACGGCTGGGGCATTGGCTGGTATGTCGAAGGCCATGAAGCCCCGTCGTTGCACCTCACCACCACCCCGATGTGGGACGACCTCGCGTTCGCCGAACCGGCGTGCGACCTCCGCGCGCACTCGTTCATCGCCGCGGCGCGCCTCGCGTCACCCGGATCGATCATCGCCACGTCGGGCAACGCGCCGTTTCGCGAGGGTCGATGGCTGTTCTCCCTGAACGGCATCGTCCACGGATTCCACGAGGAAGTCGGGCACATGCTGCGCGAGCAGCTCAGCGACGCGCGACGCGCTCGGCTGCAGGGCGACGCCGACACCGAGGTGCTGTTCGCCCTCGTGCTGGATCGCATCGACGCGGGCGCATCGCCCACGTCTGCTCTTCGCACGTTGACCGCCGACGTGCGCGCGCTCACGAGCGCGCACATGAACTTCCTGCTCGCTGATGGCGATCGGGTGTTTGCGACGCGCTCGGGCCGGTCACTGTTCCTCCGTTGCGACACCGGAGTCACAATCGTGTCGGAACCGCTCGACGACGATTCGGGCTGGCATCCGGTGCCCGACGAGTCGGTGATCGCCGGTCATCTCGGGCCCGACGGCCCCGTCATCACCGTGGAGGACCTCCTGTGACCGACGCCATCCGCGTCGACGTGCACCTCGGTCCCGACGACGCCGCGCGCGCCCTCGACCGCGACGTGCGGGCGGGGCTCGGCGCGACGCCGAAGACCCTGCCGCCCAAGTGGTTCTACGACCAGCGTGGGAGCGAACTGTTCGACGAGATCACGCGCCTCCCGGAGTACTACCCCACCCGCACGGAGCGGTTGATCCTCGAGACGCGCAGCGGCGACCTCGCGATCGCCACCGCGGCCGACACGCTCGTGGAGCTCGGCTCCGGCACGTCGGAGAAGACGCGCATCCTCCTCGACGCGCTGGCGAAGGAAGGCACACTGCGCCGCTACGTGCCGTTCGACGTGAGCGAAGCCACGCTGCGCGCGTCGGCGGCTGAGGTGGCGCGCGAGTACGCGGGCACCGAGGTGCACGCCGTCGTGGGCGACTTCGAACGTCACCTCGACGAGCTCCCGCGCGATGGTCGACGCGTGATCGCGTTCCTCGGCAGCACCATCGGCAACTTCGAACCCGACGCGCGCCGCACGTTCCTCGCGGAGGTCGCGGCGAGCCTCGAGCCCGGGGATGCCTTCCTGCTCGGCACCGACCTGGTGAAGGATCCGGCCCGGCTCGTCGCCGCGTATGACGACGCGGCCGGCGTGACGGCGGAATTCAACCGCAACGTGTTGCGCGTGATCAACCGCGACCTGCGCGCCGACTTCGACGCCGACAACTTCCCGCACGTCGCCCGCTGGGACCCCGACGCCGAGTGGATGGAGATGCGTCTGCGCGCCGACGGCGCGCAACACGTCACGCTCCGCGCGCTCGACCTCGAGGTCGACTTCGCCGACGGAGAGGAGGTGCGCACCGAGATCAGCGCCAAGTTTCGTCG
>JBEVLJ010000144.1:0-8394 GCA_040509195.1 Acidimicrobiia bacterium | reverse complement strand
CGTGCTCGATCTGATGGGTCGACGGCCACACGAACAGCCGCAGGTTCACGCCGACCAGGGCCACCACGACCACCGCCGCCACGGTGACGATGGCGTACCGCGTCCAACGAACCGGGTGCAGGATCGGCACCGCTCCACGCTACGACGCACCGTCTCGAGTTGCGCCGCGGGTCACGTCAAGAACCCCCATCGGCGCGCCGATTCCTCAAGCGTGACCGACGACATCACCGCGCTCATCGACGGCGCGCTCACCGATCGTTCGGTCCCTCCCGAGCCCGACGACGCCGACGCACCGGCGCGGCGCTCTCGGTCAAAACGCCGCGCTCGTCGGCAAGCACCCGAAGCGCCCTACGCGGCCTACACCGCGGAGCTCGAGCGCAGCGTTCCGACGCGCACCGAGTCGCGCGGGGTGATCGATCGCAACCTGCTGACCATCGTCGCGCTCGTGCTGTCGGTCCCGGCGCTGCGCGCACCGATGGGATGGTTGGTGATCTGCTCGGCGGGTGCCATGGTGATGCTCACCGTCGACTCCGTGCACCGACGCGCCGCGAAGTACTCCGCGCAGCGCCCGAGTGCCGAGGTTCCATACGAGCGCATCGTGGGTCGCGTGGCACTCGGCGTGTTCAACCCGGTCAACTGGCTGACCACCGCGTTCGGCGCGGTGATCGCATTGGTCGTCGGCGTGCTCATCGCGGCCGCGATCGCCACGGTGCGCTGGTTGCTGCTCGAAGGCATGGAGGGAACGCTTCCCGCGGCGCGCATCGGCGTGTGGGCGCACGCGCTGATGTACGCGTCGGTGGTCGCGTGCTTCCTGCTGTTGCGCGCCGGCGGCCGAACCGCGCGGCACCGTCAAGCGGCGCTGCGCAAGGTGTCGCGCACGCTGCCCGACCTCGCGTTCGGTGCGCTCTTGTTGCTGGTCGCCCTCGCGTGCACCGGGTTCGCGCTCGGTGGTCCTCGGCTCGACCTCGGGTTCGTGCACGCCAACGACTCGCTCGGTTGGGTGCCGTCGCCGTTGCGCTCACTCGCCGACGATGGTCGCAATGACCTCGTGAAGGCCGAGGTCGCCGCGGTGGCGTCGTGCCTCGACAACGGTCAGCAAGGACTCTGGGTCGCGAGCGCCAACACCGACGCGCCGATCGACGATCCCGACGTGGTCACCCTCGTGGCCGACCCCGCACGTCCGCCCGACTCTGTCGCGATCGCGATGGCGGCGCTCGCGGCCGACAACCACGTCGCGCCATGGGTCGAGACCATCGAGGTGAAGGTGGGCGATCAGGTGGCGCTCATCGTCGATCGTCGCGGGGTGAAGCGTGACGCGCCGATCTTCGACGCGGCACAGCTGCAACCGCGCACCGTCGGCACCCCGCAGTGGCTGGTCGACGTGGCCCCACAAGTGGATCGTGCCTTCGTGCTGCGCTGCTCCGCCCAGACCCCGCTGTAGCCGGCGTCGGGCGCGCCGCGCGCTCGAGGCGGTCAGGCGTCGGGGTCGAGGTCGCGGAGGTATTGCTCGAACTCGGCGGCGAGGTCGTCGGACGACGGGATCGCGGCCGCGACGTCATGGTCGTAGCGCGCTTCGAGCTGCGGCACGTACGTGCGCGCCTCGGGGCTCTCGGAGATCGCTTCGTCGACCATCACTTCCCACTCCGCGGCGCGTTCGTGGAGCGCGGCGCTGCCGGTGGCGACGCCGGTGAGGTGCTCGAGGTTGCGCAACAACGCGAGCGATGCCTTCGGGTTCGACGAGCCGGTCGCGTAGTGCGGCACGCCCACCTGCATCGAGATTGCGGGGACGCCCTGCGCGTCACACGCCGCGTGGAAGACGCCGACGATTCCGGTGATCCCTTGGTATCGCGGCGCGGCGAGACCGAAGCGAGTCGCGAGGTCGGCGTTGGTCGACGAGGCGTGCACCACGGGCATCCGGGTGTGCGGCGTCTGTGCGGCCGTCGCACCGAGCGTGACGATCATCGTGTTGGCAGTGCGTCTCGCCACGTCGAGCAGCAGCGCAGCGAACTCGCGCCACAGGTAATGCGGTTCGGTGCCCGACACGAGCACCAGATCAGGCGGCGCTGCGTCCTCGCTCGGCTCAGTGCTCGTGGTGTGCACGACGGTCTCGGGCCAGGTGATCGTGCGCGTGCCGTCGAAGTCGTTCGCGACGTGAGGGCGAACCTGGTGTACGTCGACGAAACGTTCGCAGCTGATGGTGGCGAGGCGAGTTGCGCCGGTGGTCTCCACGAGGTGGTCGATCGCGCCGGTCGCGGCCGACGCGGCGTCGAACCAGCCTCCGAACGCGACGACCATGATCGAGGGGCGCGGCGTCGGCTCGGTCTCCCACACGAGATCGTTCACGGCACTGACGCTAGGGCAAACCTGCGAGCGTCGTCACAAGAGGGCGACGAGCTTCGTGAGCGACGTGACGTTGCGCACGGTCGACGCTTGCCCGAGCGCGGTGGCCAGCACCTTCGGCTTCACGCTCGAATCGGTGAGCCCGCCGCGCACGCGCCAGTGCAGCTCGGTGCCGTGCACCTCGAACGTGTCGACGGGATTGGAGAGCGCCTCGGTGGCGCGCTTGGCGCTGGCGGTCGGCTTGGTCGCGAGGAAGGCGACGTACTGCGTGAACGGTGGCGCGATCTCGCCGAACGGTTGCCGCTCGACCGCGGCGCGCACCGCGCCGGCGCTGCGGACGAAGGTGGGGACCGCGTAACCCAACGCGTCGTGGAGGTGCGCTTCGATCTTCCGTTCCAACGGCGCACCCGCGCGCGGAGCAGTGAACAACACGTTGCCGCTGGCAATGAAGGTGCTGACGTCTTCGAGATCGAGTGCTTCGAAGTGCGCGCGCAGCGCATCCATCTTCACGCGATGTCCGCCGACGTTGATGCCACCGAGAAACGCAACGAACCGAGCCATCGCACAATGTCAGCACACGTGGGCGACGGGGTGCGCTTGACTGCGTTGCCATGATGCGTGTGCTCCGGGTTCGAGGCTTCCCGGTGTTGCTGGCCGGCGAAGTGGTCAACGCCACTGGCAACTGGGTCGCGGTCGTGGCGATCTGGGGCTTCGCGTCGTTCAAGTTCGACGCGGGTGCCGCAGACCTGGCGTTGCTCTTCGTGGTGTTGTCGGTGCCGGGCGCGTTCCTCGGTCCGCTGTTGGGCGTGCCGATCGACCGCCTCGGCCCGAAACGCACGCTGTTGATCGCGAACGTGCTCGGCATGGTCGACGCGATCGCGCTCGCCCAAGCGAAGAGCTACCTCCAGATCGTGTTGCTCGCGCTTCCCTTGGGGTTGATCGAAGCGATGGCGGCGGCGTCGCTCGACGCGGTACCGCCGCGACTCGTGTCCGACGATCAACTCGTCGCCGCCAACGCGCTGCTCGGTGGCGCCCAGGACGTTGCTGTGATCCTGGGACCGATCGTGGCGGCGTTGGTGAACGCGCAGTGGGGATTGACCGGCGCGTTCGTCGCCGACGCGGCCACGTTCGCGGTGGGCGCGCTCGTCGCGCTCACCATCAAGGTCGGACCGGCAGCACCGCCGGAGACGCGCGAGAGCCCATGGCGCGAGCTGCGCGCCGGCCTGTCGTTGGCCCGTCGCAGCGACGGGTTGCGCTGGACGCTCACTGCAGTCGGGAGCGTGTACCTGCTGTGGGCGTTGTTCGGACTGATCGAGCCGTTGTACGTGCGCGACGTGCTGGGCGAGTCCGACACCGTGTTCGCGATGTTCCAGACCACCTACGGCGTCGGGCTCGTGCTCACCGGCCTCGCCCTCGCGAAGATCGGCGATCGCATCGCGCGACCGCGCTACGTGGCGATCGCGGTCGTCGCATCGGGGCTCACCGCCGCGTTGTACGTGGGCACCACCTCGGTCGCAGTGGCGATGGTCGGCGTGTTCCTCTGGGGTGTCGACGTCGCGTTCTTCTACGTGCCCGCGAAGACGCTGCTCCAGCGATACGCGCCGCACGCGTTCCACGGCCGCATCCTGTCGCTCAACCAGTCACTCGAACCTTTCGCGGGCATCGTGGCCACGCCACTCGGAGCGGTCGCGCTCGGCGTGATCAGCGTGCAGATGCTCGGCGTGGTCGGCGGCGTGTTCGCGTTCATCGGCGGGTTCGTGTTGCTGCGCTGGGCGCGGCGCATCCCGCCTCCCCCGATGGCAGGACCGGTCGACCCGACCGCGGGCACGTCGCGCGACGCGATCGCGTTGGGTGGCTCCGCCCCGGGCTGACGGCCGACCCTGGATCAGGCTCGCCGCGCCGAGAGCGTCTGCTCGGCCTTCTCGACGCGTGACTGCGCGCGACGGTGGGCGGCTCGTGCTGCGGTCACGGCGCGTTCGACGTCGGCGAGCTCGCGCTCCGCGGCGGCGACGGCCGCCGCGGCGTCGGTGAGCTCGGCGCGTGCAACGCTCAGCGCTTCCTCCGCGCGACGGTGTGCGAGCTCGTCACGTGGGGGTGCCGCCAGTGTCGGCGTTGCGCGCGCCGTGGCGAACGGTGACTCGTCGCCCGCGATCTCGAACTTCGGCGTGAGCTCATGCGTGAGATGGCCGGCGGCGACCGTCGCGCGCACCGATGCATCACCCGCGGCGGCATCCCAGGTGGTGGCGATCGCGTCGCGGTGCGTCGCGACGTTCGCGCTGAGTGTTGTGGCCTCCTCGAGGGAGGCGTCGGTGAGCTCGTCGACCAAGGTGCGCCGCGTGCGCATACCCACACGAATCGCATCACCTTCGCCGCTCGCGATCGCGTCGGCCAACTCGTCGACGGCGCTGAACAGCGCGCGCACCAGGTCAGCGCGGTTGCGCGCGGCCTGGTTCACGCTCCAGACCACCAACGTGGGTCGTCGCAACGCGTGCACGGCGTGGGCGATGACGGTGTCACCCGCGGCGCGCAGTTGCTTCGCGTGGGCTTCGCGAACGGTCACGAACGTGTCGGGCGTCGCCGAGAACAGGTCGTCGAGGATCGCGTCGGGGATCTCGTCGGCGGGGGTCATCGCGGCATCATCGCAGCCGATCGCTTCACGTCGCCACGATCCGCCGACGCCGGATCGTCAACTCGCGACGGCGGCGCGCCGATACTGACGCATGCGCAATTTCCTCTGTGGTCTCATCGTTGCCGCCTCGCTGGTTGCTGCCGGCGTCGTTGCTGCTCCCGCGGGTGCGGCCACGAAGGACCCGTGCAAGGTGCTCACGACCGCCGAGATCTCGAAGGCGTTCGATGGTGCGACCGTCTCGAAGGGCAAGAAGGGTCTCACCACGCCGGTGAATGCGCAGTGCGAGTACACGGTGGCGGCGGGCAGCGCGACGCCCGAAGGCGACGTGATCGTCACCATGATGACCATCGGCGGACAGGCCGCGTACGACGGGCTGAAGACCCAGTCTGCCGCGGGGTACGAAGTGCTCACCGAGATCCCGAAGTCGATCTACAACTCGAAGCTGTCGGTGGTGAACACGCTCAAGGGCAAGAACCTGCTCGGCGTGCAAGGGCTCTTCCGAGATGCCTCGTTCAAGCAGGTCGACGTGAAGACCCAACTCGTCGCGCTCGACAAGGCAGGGCTCAAGCGCATCTGAGCCGCTGGCCCCGCTCCGCTCATCGCGACCGAGCGAGCAAGCGACTGCGCGCGTGAGTGAGGGTTAGTCGCCTTTGAGGGCCACGGCGTTCGGCGTGACGTTCATCTTCGGTTCGTACGCGGCGACTTCGATGTCGCGCGCGTCGCGATCGAAGGCGGCCCGAAGCTCATGCCGACAGCTGGTGCACACGCCGTAGAACCGCATCGGTTCGCTGCGGTGGCAGCGCATGCACTCCATGTCGATCGGGGTGAGGTCGAGCTCCACACGCATCTCCTGTTCGACGGGCGACGTGCATGCTCGCGCACGAGCCGCTCGGCCACGAGGGATGGTGCCAAGTTGCGGCTTTCGCGGTCTGGCGTTCCGCTGCGGTGCAGGTATTCCGCGCCTGCGTAGGGTAGCAACGTGTCCGACGGATCGCTCCCCCCGGTGGCCCGCGTGCGCATCGTCACGCCCGTCGGTGCTGCCGACGGGGTGTCGCGCCCGGCCACGGCAATGCACACGCACACGGTCGTCGAGGTCGCGGTCACCGATCCGACCTTCGTGGTGGACAGCATCACGGCGCATCTCGCGCGCCGCGGCATCGAGGTGCACGCCGTCGAGGAACGGACGGCCGACGAAGACGCGAGCGGCACCTCGACCACGTACCGCATTGCCATCGATCGTGAGACCGATCCCGGTGTGTTGGCGCGACTGCGCGTCGAGATCGACGACGTGCTCGACGATGTCGATGCTGCGGTGCGCGATTGGTCGACCATGCGCGATCGCGTTCGTGAGCTGGCTGCAAGCATGCGCGTGGTCGCGCCGCCACACGTTTCGCCCGACGACGTGGATGAAGTGGCCGCGTTCCTCGACTGGCTCGCCGACGACCACTTCACGTTCGTCGGCGCGCTCGAGTACCGAGTGATCGGAGTCGGCGGCGACGCGCGGCTCGAGCCGATCGACGCGGAAGCGCTGGGCGTTGCCCGCCGATGCCCTCTGCCCGCCCCGGGTGCACGCGTCGACACGCTCGCCGCTCCGTTCCTGCTCACCCTCACCAAGGCAGGCGCCCTTTCCACGGTCCACCGCACCGCACCGCTCGATGACGTGCGCGTGCGGTCCTTCGACGCGTCAGGCGCGCCGGTCGGTGAGTGGCGCTTCGTCGGGCTCTACACCGCCTCCGTGTTCAACGACAGTGCGACGCGCATCCCGGTGATGCGGGGCAAGGTTGCGCGCGTGCTCGACGCGATCAGCGCGCCGCGTGGGTCGGCCGCGGAGCAGATGATCACCAACGTGCTCGAGACGTTGCCACGCGAAGAATTGTTCCGCCTGCCCGTGGATGTGCTCACCGACCTCGCGCAGGGCATCGCCACGGTCGGCGAGCGCCGGCGGCTCCGCTTGTTCGCGACTCCCGACGAGTTCGGCCGCTTCGTGTCGTGTCTGGTGTTCCTCCCACGCGATCGCTACACGACTGGGGTGCGCACCGGCATCGTCGATGCGCTGCAGTCCGCGTTCGGCGCGACCGCCGCCGACTACTCCGTGTTGGTCGACGAGTCGGTGATGGCCCGTCTGCACGTGGTGCTCGATCTCGGAGCGGATCGTGCGAATCCGTCGACGACTCGGGACGCGCCCAGCGTCGAAGCGCTCGAAGCCGAACTGGTGGAGATCGCGCGGGCGTGGAGCGACGGGCTGCGCGACGCGCTGCAAGCCGCGCTCGGCGAGGAGGTCGGCCTCGACGCGTTCCGACGATGGGGAAGCGCCTTCCCGGCGGCGTACCAGGCCGACGTCGCCCCCGCGGAAGCGGTCGCCGACCTCACGGTGCTCGGTGAGCTCGACCCCTCGGGTGATCTCGAGATCCGCCTCGCGCATCACGACCACGCCGCCGTCACGCGGCTGAAGCTCTACCGGTCGGGTACGCCGCTGCTGCTGTCCGACGTGATGCCCGTGCTCGACCACCTTGACATCGTGATCGTCGACGAGCGTCCGTACGAAGTGATGCCCGCGGTGACGAGCGCGCGCGAGACCGACGTCGCGCGTTGGATCTACTCGTTCGGGATCCGCGCCGCGTCGGGCGGATCGCTCGACGATCCGCAGTTGCAGACGTGGATCGCCGAGCTGTTCGAAGGTGTGTGGGGTGGCGCGATCGAGAACGACGCGCTCAACCGGCTCGTGATCGCCGCGGGGCTCGCGCCGTCGGACGTGGTGATCGTGCGCGCGCTCGCGAAGTACCTCCACCAGGCGGGGGTGCGATTCACTGAGGCCACGTTGTCGGCGGCATTGGTCGGGAACCCAACGGCGACGCGACTGGTGGTCGAGCTGTTCCACGCGCGGCTCGACCCCGGCCGCATCGTCGACGCCACGCGCATCGACGACGCGCTCGCGGCCGAGATCGATGCCATCACGAGCCTCGACGACGACCGCATCTTGCGCGCCGTCGCGGCACTCGTCCGTTCCGTCGTGCGCACCAATGCGTTCCTGCCTGGTCGCCTGTTGGGCGATCGGCTCGCGTGCAAGCTCGATCCCTCGTCGCTCGAGTTCCTTCCGTTGCCGCGTCCCGAGCACGAGATCTGGGTGTACACGCCACGCGTCGAAGGGGTGCACCTGCGCGGCGGCGACATCGCGCGCGGTGGCATCCGGTGGTCGGATCGTCGCGACGACTTCCGCACCGAGATCCTCGGGTTGATGAAGGCGCAGACCGCGAAGAACGCGGTCATCGTGCCGGTCGGCGCGAAGGGTGGTTTCGTGGTGAAGCAGCCGCCCGCCGATCGGCAGGCACTCGCTGCCGAAGTGGTCGAGTGCTACCGCACCTTCATCCGCGGGCTGCTCGATCTCACCGACAACCTCGTCGACGGTGCGGTCGTGCATCCCCCGT
>JBEVLJ010000143.1:0-10180 GCA_040509195.1 Acidimicrobiia bacterium | reverse complement strand
GAGCCGGATCCGACGGCAGGAGCGGATCGGTCGGCCAAGTGCCCTCGCTCATCCATCCGATCAGCAGATCGATTGGCTCAGAGGTCTCCCGTTCGTTGAACTGGAGTAGGAAATAGCGGGCTGCCCGGAAGGCTTCCCGCTCTGTCAGCCGACGCTCGGACATGTTGTGCATTCTTGCCCCTCTCGGGGCCGAGTGACCTTGACCGCGGGCAGCAATCTGTCGGACGCGTCGATGCTGCCGGGTCGGGGTATCACCGAAGTGCCGTTCAGACGGTTGGGCGAGAGTGGGGACATTGCCGCTCGGTCGCCTGGCGCATCGAGACGTTGCAGGTTCAAGCTCCGAGCGCTGCGTCGAGTTCGTGCCGGTGGTACATCCACGCGGCGGCTCGGACTCGCCAGGTGATCGCCCACAAGGTCGGGAAGCCATTGCCTGCTGGGCTGGTGGACCGGGGCGTCACCTCGCACACGATCGCCTCTTCGCGAGCCGTCCGCACCGCCCATTCGATCATCCGGGGAACGATGTCAGTCCGGTCTCGTGCTGGCAGTCGGTACCCGTCGAGCAACAGCCGGGCTTGGAGCGCTCGCTGATGCGGCGTGCCCAGGTCGTGGAGCTCCGCGAGGTCGTCGTCGTGCAACTTCCCGTGTGGGAACGACGACGCCTTGGAACCACGCGCGAACTTCCTCGTCGCCATTAACTGGCGGCGGGATCTCAGGCGCCGAGGCAGCACGCGAGCGCAGCCACACGCCCGCGATCTCGTCTGCTTCGTCCGCGGTGGCTCGTCGAAACTCCACGTGCGCAATCGTCACACAGCTCGCGTACGGCCGATTGCAATGGGTGCTGCGCATAGGGAGCGGAGCCGGGACACTGCGGCTCGCTCACCTCGGGCTCAGTGCGGGCCGGTGAGCAGCGCGCTGGCGTCGGGCGCGGGATCGCCGCGCCCGAAGGCCCGACGCACGCTCACGACCAACGACGCCAGCGCGAAGAGCAGCGCACTCACCAACACGATGGTGCCGCCCGCGGCGAGCGCCCACTGCCGCGCTGCGAACAGTCCCAACACCGCGGCCGTCACACCTGCGACCATCGCGCCGATCAACGTGGCGCGGAACGACCGCGCCAACAAGCGGCTCGTCGCAACCGGCAACACCATCAGCGCCGCGACGAGCAACACGCCGACGATGCGCATCGCGGCCACCACCGTGATTGCGGTGAGCACGGCGAGCAGTGCGTTGAGCGCGCGTGCCGGGATCCCCGCGACGCGCGCGGACTCTTCGTCGAGCACCACCGCGAGCAGTGCGGGACCGGTGACCGCGATGGCCACGACGATCACCGCGCCGAGGCCCACGATCGTCCACACGTCGGATGCGGTGGCGGTGAGGATCGAACCGAACAGGTACGGCTCGAGGTTCGTGTTGGTGGCCGAACGACTGGCCAGCACGACCCCGGCCGCGATGCCGCCGTAGAACACGAGCGCGAGTGCGAGGTCGCCCGACGCGCTGCCGCGTGCGCGCAGCCACTCGATGAGGAGCGCGGCCGCGACCGCGACCACGAGCGCGGTCCACGTGGCCGACGTGCCGAACAGCAGGCTTGCGCCCACTCCCGCAACTGCGACGTGGCCGATGCCGTCGCCCAGCAACGACATGCCGCGTTGCACGATGAACGTGCCGATGAGCGGCGCGGTCGCGCCGACCACCACGCCCGCGATCAGTGCGAGCTGCATGTACTCGCGGTCGAACGGCCAGGGAAGTGGCCACGGCATGCCGGGCATCAGCGCGCGTCGGCTTCGGGATCGGTGTGCGCAGCGAGGGACCGTGCGGTGGCCTGCTCGTTCGGCCACGCATCGGGCTCCAGCTCTTCGAGCCAGAGCGGGAGGTCGTCGCGGTGCACGCCGAGGCTCACGCCGGTGGCCGCGAGCTGCGCGGGCGTGCCGTCGAACACCACGCGCTGCTTGAGCACGATCACGTGGTCGAGGTCGTCGGCCACGGCGCCGAGCTCGTGCGACACGAGCAGCACCGCGGCACCGTGTTCGTGCTGCAGGTGCACCAGCGAGTCGCGGAACAGGCGTTGCGCGTCGACGTCGACACCCGCAACCGGCTCGTCGAGCACCAGGAGGTGTGGTTCCGCGGCGAGGGCCTTCGCGATCAGCACGCGTTGCTGTTGCCCACCCGACAGCTCGGTGATGCGGCGGTTGCGCAGGTCGGCGAGCGCGACCGACTCGAGCGCGTGGTCGACCGCGTCGCGATCCGCGCGGCGCGGCCGTCGCCACCAACCGCGTGCCGCGAGTCGACCGGTCGACACCACCTCGTGCACGGTGGCGGGGAGGTCGGGGGCGATGCGCAGCCGTTGGGGCACGTAGCCCACCCGCCAGCGATCGCGCAGGTGGCTCGGCGACGATCCGAGCAGCGTCACCGACCCGCGCTCGGGCACGAGCAGCCCCAACAGGATGCGCAGCAACGTGGACTTGCCGGATCCGTTCGGGCCGGCGAGCGCAGCGAACTCGCCGGGAGCGATGGCCAGGCTCACGTCGTCGAGCACCGGATGGCCCTGGTAGCCGAACGACACCCCGCTCGCCGAGAGCACCGCTCCCGTGCCGAGGTCGGAGTTGAGCATGATTCTCATTCTAACCAGGGCGCGCTCGGGCCCTCCCCGAGCGACGAGAATCGAGCGATGAGCGGGTCGCACGACCATTCGCCGCGCCGGCCTCACGGCCACGGCCACGATCACGTGGGCAGCCGCACCGCGGCGCGCAACGTGGGGCGCCTGTGGATCGCGCTCGGGCTCACGATCTCCTTCGTCGTGGTGGAGGCGGTCGCCGCGTTCCTGACCGGATCGCTGGCGCTCCTGTCCGATGCCGGCCACATGCTCGCCGACGGTGCGGCGATCGCCCTCGCCCTGGGCGCCATCGTGGTCGCGAGCAAGGCTTCGCACGAGGGTGCGCGCACGTTCGGTCTGTTCCGGCTCGAGATCCTCGCCTCCCTCGCGAACGCATTGCTCCTGTTCGCGGTGGCGGGCTATGTGTTCGTCGAAGCGATCATCCGGCTGGTGGACGGCTCGAGCCACGTGGACGCGGGGCCGATGCTGCTCGTCGCGATCGGCGGCCTCGTCGTGAACGTCGTGGTGTTCGCATTGCTGCGCGACGGCGCTCGAGGAAGCCTCGCGGTGAAGAGCGCGTACGTGGAGGCGCTCGCCGACATGGCGGGATCCGCGGGCGTGATCGCGGCCGCCGTCGTCATCGCGGTCACGGGATGGGATCCGATCGACCCGATCGTCGCCGTCGCGATCAGCATCTGGATCATTCCGCGTGCGTGGTCGCTCGCGGGGAGCGCCCTCCGCGTGTTGTTGCAAGTTGCGCCCGCGCACATCGACCTCGACGCGGTGATGGCCGATCTGTCAGGCATCGACGGCGTCGTCGACGTGCACGATCTGCACGTGTGGACGCTCACGTCGGAGATGGACGTCGCGAGCGCGCACATGATGATCACGCCGGCCACCGAGCCGCACGCGGTGCTCGACCAAGCGCGCGCGTTGTTGGAACGCCACGGCATCGAGCACGCGACGATCCAGGTGGAGCCCGACGATCACGAAGGTTGTGCCGAGCTCGACTGGTGACGGTCGGGTGAGATCACGCGGAGCCGCAGCCCGGCGGTGGCCGCGAGTCCCACGCCGAGCCCGATGGTGAGTGCGACCACGATGCGGTCGACGACGGCGGGCAGCGACGACGGTACTTGCGAGTGACCGAGCGTCGCGAGGTCGGCGAGGCCGCCGGCGACGAGCAGGAACACCGCGGCGACGAGCACGAAGGGCACGGCCGCGTCGGCGCCGCGTCGCCACATCCACACCAGCGCGACCACGCCGAGCGCGATGCCGACGATCGAATAGATGCTCTCGCCCGATTTCGAGCCGAACGACGCGCTGCTCTCCGCCCAGTTGCCCACCGCGTGCAGCACCGCGCACACCACGAGCGCGGCCGTCCCGATCGCGAGCACGCTGCGCCAGTGCCGCGTGCGACCGAGCCCGATGACCGCGGCGGCCACGAGCACCGCCAGCACCACCGATGGCCAGGGCGACGGCGGTGGCACCCACGAGAGGGTGCCATGGACGTCGACGGATTCGCTGCCCATGCGCATCGGCACGACCCACCGGTCGAGCACGTGGCGTTGGTCGGGCGCACGCTTCACCACCGGCGGCGCTTCCGTGCCCATGAAGTGCGCGCGGTGGTCGTGCCACGTCGCGATCTGGCCGCTCGACACCTGGTCCCACTCCGGCGGCGCCTTCGAGTCGGCGCGGTCTGGCACCCTCGTGGTCACGGTGAGCGACCGGTTGAGGTACGTCGCCGGGCTGCGGCGGTTCTCGAACACGCCGCGCGGGCCGATGCGCAGATACGGCTCGTCGTCGTAGCCGAGCACGACGAGGTCGCGGTTCGAGTGGTTGGCGACGCGGAGGCGATTGCCGAGATCGATGGTCTCCGCGCTCACCCCGCGCGTCGCGGGCGTGATGCGAGTGACCGTCGAGTCGTAGTTGGTCGGCGCGGTGCCGCCGATGCCGTGCGCACTCGCGGGTGCCGCGAACGCGACCAGTGCGACGCCCACGAGCAGCGCGACGGATGCGAACCGTCGAGCGACACGCGCGGCGGTCATGGGTGTCGTCTCATCCGGTTTCGGCGGCGCGCAGGCTGGTCACGAGGGCTTCACGCGCGCGCGCGACGCGCGACCGGATGGTGCCGATCTTCACGCCGCAGATCTCGGCGGTCTCCGCGTACGAGTAGCCGAACATCTGCGTGAGCACGAACGCGGCGCGCTGGTCGTCGTCGAGTGACGCAACGAGCGCGTTGAGATCGCGCGCACCGGTGGCACCGGGATCCGCGGTCCGCGGCGGGTTGGCGCGGACGCGCTCCGCGAGTCGTCGTCGGCGGACGGAACCGCGCACGGAGTCGGCGCACGCGCGTCGAGCGATCGCCAGCAACCAGGTGCGCGCACCGGACTCGGCGCGGAACTGCGGCAGCGCGCGCCACACGCGCACGAAGGTGTCCTGCGTGACGTCGTCGGCATCACCGGGCCCCACGAGGTGCACGGCGAGGCGCCACACGTCGGCCTCCGATGCCCGAATGGCCTGCGTGAGCGCCATGCGGTCGCCGTCGCGAGCGGCCAGGAAGAGGCGCGTCAGCTCGTCCATACCCGCCGGCGACGATACCGAGGGAACTGATCGGTGCTCCCAATCGACTCATTGGGCATGAGCTGCACTCGTTTTCGTACCGCCATCTCCGCTCGCCTCGATGGTGAGCTCATGAGCGAGGCATCCGCAGGCCGCATGCGTGACGAAGCCCTTCGTGGCAACGACGCTGTGGATGCGGACCTGCTCGACGCCCATCTGGCCGCGTGTGGCGACTGTCGCGCGTTCGCGGCCGAAACGTCGCAGTTGCATCGCGCGGTGCGGCTGTCGCCCGCGCCCGAGGTGCCCGATCTCACGACCGGCATTCTCGCGGCAATCGCTCACGAACGCGGCGCGGCACCCGACGCCGGCGCTCCGGTGAGTCGTCGTGTCCGCACCGGCGTCGCACCGAGTGCGCCCGATCAGGAGACGGCGCTGCGGTGGATCCTCGTCGCCATTGCCGCGGTGCAGATCGCGGTGGCCGTGCCGGCCTTCCTCTTCGGCAGCGATGCCGGGTTGCCAGTGCACACCGCACGACACCTCGGCTCGTTCGACATCGCGGTGGCGGTCGGCTTCCTCGTCGCCGCTTGGCGTCCGGAGCGGATTCCCGGCATTCTTCCCATCGTGGCAGCGCTCGTGGTGTGTCTGGTCGGGTCGTCGTTGCTCGACGTCGTCTCCGGCACCACCGGCGTCGGCAACGAAGCGCATCACGCGACCGACTTCGCCGGTCTCGTCGTGGTCTGGCTGTTGAGCCGCACCGTGGCGGCCCGTCGCCCGCGCACCACGCCCGACACGTTGCGGCTCGCGTGACGAGCGTGGCGCGCACGTCCACGCACGCGCGCGTTCATCGGCGCCGCGTCGGCCGTCGACTGGTCGCGGTCGCCGCGATCGCCGCGACCCTGCTCGTGATCGGCGCGGCGCCTGCATCCGCGCACGCGTCGCTGTTGTCGGTCGACCCGCAACCGGGTGGCGTGTACGACACGTCGCCCGACGCGATCACGTTGCGGTTCACGGAACCGGTCGAAGTCGCGCTCGGCGGCATTCGGCTGTTCGACGCTTCGGCGGATCGTGTCGACATCGGTGCACCGCGTCATCCCGATGGACACGGCGATCAGGTGCAGGCGTCGCTGCCGAAGCTCGACGATGGTTCATACGTCGTCACGTGGCGGGTCACGTCGGCCGACTCGCATCCGGTCGAAGGCGCGTTCACGTTCCAAGTCGGCCCCGACGCCACCGCGTCGAACGCGCAAGGGCTCGCCGCGCGCCTGCTGTCGCAACAAGGTGGCGACACCTCGGTCGGCGTGTTGTACGCGATCGCGCGCGCAGTGCTCTACGCGTCGTTGGCGTTGTTGATCGGCGGGATGCTCTTCCTCGCGTGGGTGTTCCCGTCGGGACGCGCAGTGAAGCGTGCGTGTCGCATCGTGTGGATCGGATGGTGGGCGACGGCACTCGTCACGGTCGCCGGCATCGCGCTCGAAGGCGCGTACGCCGCCGCGCTCGGGTTGTCGAAGCTCTTTGACCCTTCGGTGTGGGGCGACGTGCTCGACACGCGGTACGGCAAGGTCGCGTTGGTGCGACTCGCGCTGTTGGCTGTCGCCGCGCCATTGTTGCGGGCCGGCTTGCGCTGCGGCCGCGCGGTGCCGCGCTGGTGGGTCGCGCCGGCCGCGCTGGTGGCGATCGCACTCGCGGCGACGCCGGGCGTCGCCGGTCACGCGTCGACCGGTGACTACGTCGGGCTCGCGCTCGTGTCCGACACGCTCCACGTGCTCGCCATGGCCGCGTGGATCGGCGGGCTGGTGTTGCTGGTCGCGGTGGTGTTGGTGAAGCCGCTGCCCGACGGATTGCGGCCGGCGGTCAACCGATTCTCGGCGTTGGCCCTGGGCGCGGTCGCGACCTTGATGGTGACGGGCGGGTTCCAGGCATGGCGCCAGGTCGGGAGCCTCAACGCGCTGAAAGACACCGACTTCGGCCGGCTGCTGCTCGCGAAGTTGGTGGTGTTCGCTGCGATGGTCGTGGCCGCCGCGTTCAGTCGCGAGATCGTGAATCGTCACTTCCGTGATCCGATCGACGAGGCCGACGAGCTCGAGCCCACCGACGACGCCGAATCGCACGCGCTCGTCGGCGCTGGTGCGGGTGCGGGTGCGGGGTCCCGTGTCGGCGGTGGTGACCGCGCCGCGTTCGATGGCGACGTCGACGACGACCTCGACGTCGAGCCGGCGACCGACGCGTCGGAAGCGAGGCGCCTGCGTCGTTCGGTGTGGGTGGAGGTGATCTTCGCGGTTGCGGTGCTCGGCATCACGTCGGTGTTGGTGAACACCGCGCCGGCGCGCACGGAGTCGACCGCGCCGGTGAACCTGTCGTTGCACTCGGGCGAGACGTTCGTCGACGTCACCATCGCCCCCGGCATCGCGGGACGCAACGACATCCACGTCACCGTGCTCAACACTGGTGCCGAGGCCGTCACCGACGTGCAGATGCAGCTCACGCGTCCGGGTGAAGACCTGCCGCCGTTCGAAGTGCCGTTGCGCACACTCGGGCCCGGGCACGAGTACTCACCGCTCTACGACATCCCATATCCAGGACGATGGCGCGCGATCATCCGCGTCACGCTCGGCGCCACGAATCAAGCGGTGGTCACCGGCGACTTCGACATGCGTTGATCGCGGCTGCGTGCCGCTGACCCCGACTGGTTCCTGATGCCTGGCTTCAACGTCGCCACCAACTTCTTCACCGTGCTCACGATCGTGGCCAACGTGGTCGTCGTCCTGATCGTCGCGTTCGGTGTCGCCGCGCTCGTGTCGTCGTCGGCGCGGCGCGCGTGGACGTCGATGACGCGCGCCGTCGGCGCGCAAGCAGTGCTCGTCGCGTGGCTCGTGGCGGTGGTGACGACCGCGGGCAGCCTCTACTACTCGGAGCACCTCGGGTTCCTGCCGTGCGAGTTGTGTTGGTACCAGCGGATTCTCATGTACCCGCTCGTGATCGTGCTCGGCGTGGCCGTGCTGAACCGCGATCGGTTCGTGTGGATCACCGGCCTCGTGTTCGTGGTGTTGGGCGTGCCGCTGTCGCTGTACCACTGGTTGGTCGAACGCGTCCCGAGCTTGGCCGAGAGCACGTCGTGTTCCGTCACCGCGCCGTGTTCCGCGCCGTACTTCGAGAAGTTCGGCTACGTGACCCTGGCGTGGATGTGCATGAGCAGTTTCCTGCTCATCGGATCACTGCTCGTGATCTCGGCGACGGTGCCTAAGGACACGTCGGCGACCGCGACCCCCGACCACGAGGAGTCGGCCCCTACCGTGGACGCTCCCCCCGACTCCGAGGAGCCCGCCAGGTGAGCGCGAACCCGCGTCGACCGAGCACCACGATGATCGTGCTCGGCGTGCTCGTCCTGATCGTCGTCGTCGCTGGTGGCATCGCGGTCGCGTCGGGCGGTGGGAGCGACGACTCCTCATCGGGCTCGAGCTCGGCGAAGCAGGAGTTCGCGACGGTCACCGTCGAGGGCACGCCGCTGCCGAAGTACCCGGGACAGGGGCAAGCCGACCCGGCGGTGGGCGACACCGCACCCACGTTGGTCGGCGAGAGCTTCGACGAGAGCCCCATCACCATCAAGGCCACCGGCAAGCCCCAAGTGGTGGTCTTCCTCGCCCATTGGTGCCCGCACTGCCAGGCCGAGGTGCCGCGGCTCGTCGCGGCGGCGAAGGCCGGCGATCTCGCCGGCATCGACGTGAGCGCGGTCACCACGTCGACCAGCCCCGAGGCCGGCAACTACCCGCCGTCGGCCTGGTTGGCGCGTGAGAAGTGGCCGTTCCCGGTGATGGTCGACTCGAAGACCGGCACCGCCGGCCAGGCGTACGGCCTCACCTCGTTCCCGTACTTCGTGTTCCTCGACGGCAACGGCGCCGTGCTCGGTCGCTCCACCGGTGAAGCCGCGCCGGCCGCGTTGAAGGCGATCTTCAACGCGATGCGCAAGGGCACCGCGCTGCCGTTGCCGGGCGGCGCGTCGTCGAGCGCGAATTGACCGAGGCGCACGGCGACCCTGGAGAGCACGGTGATCCGACCGCGCGCTTCGTCGAGTTGGTGCAGCGAGCCGAATCCGAGATCGCGCTCGACCAAGCCGCGCTGCTGATCGCCGCGCACGCGCATCCCACGCTCGACGTGCGGGCGCGTCTCGCCGAGCTCGACGCGCTGGCGGCGCAGGTGACGGACGCGACCCCGGGCGGCGTCGCGCGCGCCCTGTTCGTCGACAGTTCCCCGAGCGCGGGCGCGTTCACAGGCAACGGGGTCGACTACTACGACCCTGCGAACTCGTATCTCGACGACGTGCTCGACCGTCGCCTCGGGATCCCGATCACGCTGAGCGTGCTCATGATCGAGGTGGCGCGCCGCGTCGGTGTCGCGCTGCACGGCGTCGGCATGCCCGGTCACTTCCTCGTGGGCGTCACGAGTGGTGACGGCGACGATCCGTGGTACGACCCGTTCAACGGCGGCGCCGAGCTCACGTACGACGACTGCGCGGCCTTGTTCGCACGGTTGCACGCGCCCGCGCCGTTCCGGCCGGAGTTCCTCGATCCGTCGGGTGCGCACGCGATCCTCGATCGGATGCTCGCCAACCTGCAGCAGACGTTGCTCGCGCGCGATCCGGCCGCGGCGGCGTGGCCGACGCGTCTCCGGCTCGAGCTTCCGAACGTGTCGCCCGCGCGACGCGCGGAGCTCGCGGGCGTGCTCGGCGGCCTCGGTCGGTTCTCCGAAGCCGCGGCGCAGTTCGAGCAGTCCGCCGAGCAACTCGAGGGCGTGGATCCCAGCGCCGCGGCGCGCGCCTCGCACGCCGCCGCGCAGCTACGGGCGCGAGCCAACTGACCTGCGAGTTCGGAGCGGCCGCGCACCGATAGCGTGGGCCGGTGCCCGGGAAGACCCTGCCGATGTTCCCGCTCGGAACGGTGCTGTTTCCGGGCGCCGCGTTGCCGCTGCAGGTGTTCGAGCCGCGCTACTGCGAGATGACCGAGGTGTGTCTGCAGAGCGACGGTCGCTTCGGCGTCG
>JBEVLJ010000142.1:0-3652 GCA_040509195.1 Acidimicrobiia bacterium | reverse complement strand
CGACGTGTTCCGTGAGCAGATGGAGCTCGACTACTTCGGCACCCTGCACGCGGTGCGCGCAGTCGTGCCGTCGATGATCGAGCGCGGACGCGGTCATGTGGTGACGGTCGCGTCGACGGCGGCACTGGTCGGCGTGTTCGGGTACTCCGCGTACGCGCCCGCGAAGTATGCGGTGCGCGGCCTGACCGAGACGTTGCGCGCGGAGCTCGCGCCGCACGGCATCGTCGTCGCCTGCGCGTATCCACCCGACACCGACACGCCGGGTCTCGCCGAGGAGAACCGCACCAAGCCACCCGAGACGGTGGAGATCTCTGCCGCGATCAAGCCACGCGACGCCGCGTCGGTGGGCGCCGCGATCGTGAAGGGCATCGAGAAGGACCACCTCGTGATCACGGCGGACGTCCAGACCGCGGCCTTGTCTCGCGTGGGCGCGCTGATCGGCCCCTACGTGCGCTGGTCGATGGATCGAACCATTCGGAAGGCGCAAGGGGAGCCAGGTACGTTCAGGTCATGACCACTCGCACCGAAACCGACACCATGGGCGCGATCGAGGTACCGGCCGACCGGTACTGGGGCGCGCAGACCCAACGTTCACTGCACCACTTCTCCATCGGCGACGACCGCATGCCCGAAGCGGTGGTGCGTTCGATGGCGGTGTTGAAGAAGGCCGCCGCGCTGGTGAACCAGCAACTCGGCAAGCTCTCCGACGAGAAGGCCGACCTCATCGTGCGCGCCGCCGACGAGGTGATCGCCGGCGACCTCGCCGACGAGTTTCCGCTCTACGTGTGGCAGACGGGCAGCGGCACGCAGACCAACATGAACGTGAACGAGGTGATCTCCAACCGCGCGATCGAGCTCGCGGGTGGCGAACGCGGTTCGAAGCGGCCGGTGCACCCGAACGACGACGTGAACATGTCGCAGTCGTCGAACGACACGTTCCCGACCGCGATGCACATCGCCGCCGCTGAAGAGGTGGTGCGCGAGCTGGTGCCGTCGGTGCGACGGTTGCGCGACGCGATCGCGGCGAAGGCCGCGGAGTTCGACGACATCGTGAAGATCGGGCGTACGCACCTGCAGGATGCGGTGCCGCTCACGCTCGGCCAGGAGTTCGGTGGCTACGTGTCGCAGCTCGACGCCGATCTCACGCGCATCGAGCAGGTGCTGCCTGGCATCTACGAGCTTGCGATCGGCGGCACCGCCGTCGGCACCGGCCTCAACACGCACAAAGACTTCGCGGAGCTGTGCGCGGCGGAGATCGCCAAGCTCACCGGCTTGCCCTTCGTGTCGGCGCCCGACAAGTTCGCTGCACTCGCTGCGCACGACGCGCTGGTGTTCGCGAGCGGCGCGCTCAAGACGCTCGCGGTGTCGTTGATGAAGATCGCGAACGACATCCGGTGGCTCGCGTCGGGTCCGCGCGCTGGTCTCGGCGAGCTCATCCTCCCGGAGAACGAACCCGGCTCGTCGATCATGCCGGGCAAGGTGAACCCCACGCAGAGCGAAGCGATGACGATGGTCTGCGTGCAGGTGATCGGCAACGACGCCACGATCGGCATCGCGGGATCGCAGGGCAACTTCGAGCTGAACGTGTTCAAGCCCGTGATGGTGTTCAACTTCCTGCACTCGGTCGACCTGCTCAGCGACGCGTGCGACTCCTTCCGCGAGTTCGCGATCGAGGGTGTGCAGGCCGACGAGGAGCGCATCCAGCGCTACGTCGACGACTCGCTCATGGTGGTCACCGCGCTCAACCCGCACATCGGGTACGACAAGGCGGCCGCGAGCGCCAAGCACGCGCACAAGAACAAGACGTCGCTCAAGGAGGCGGTGGTCGGCCTGGGCCATCTCACCCCGGAGGAATTCGACCGTTTGGTGGTGCCCGGGCAGATGATCAGGCCCGGGGAGTAGCTTCGGGAGCACGTGTCGTTCCCGATCCTCTCGGGCTCCGCGGCACTCCGATCCGAAGGCACGCCAGGAGATCTCATGAGCTTGTACGACGCCCACGTTCAGTCGCTCGAGGGCGAGCAGGTCGACATGTCACAGTTCGAGGGCAAGGCCGTCCTCGTCGTGAACGTGGCCTCGAAGTGTGGACTCACCCCGCAGTACGAAGGCCTCCAGGCCCTCCACGACAAGTACGCCGACCAGGGTTTCGAAGTGCTCGGGTTCCCGTGCAATCAGTTCATGGGCCAGGAGCCGGGGACCGCAGAGGAGATCCGCGACTTCTGCGACACCAACTACCAGGTCAGCTTCCCGCTCTTCGCCAAGATCGACGTGAACGGCGACCAGCGCGACCCGCTCTACGCCGAGCTCACGCAGCAGGCCGACGCCGACGGCGAGGCCGGTGACGTGAAGTGGAACTTCGAGAAGTTCCTCGTGGGCACCGATGGCAACGTGGTCGGCCGCTTCCGTCCCCAGGTGCAGCCCAACGACGACGCGCTGATCGCAGCGATCGAGGCCAACCTCCCCAGCTGACCTCGCCCGTACAGCATCACGCGTCACTGAAATTGCGTCAGGATCCGACGAATTCCGTCGGATTTTGACGCAATTTCGTTGTGTGTCGGGGCTGCCGGTCGAGCAGCCAAAAGGCGACTGCTTCGGTCGGGAATGTGGGAGCGAGTTCTGCGGTTCTGACTCCACGTAACGGTGTAATCACCATCGCCTGGGCGGGTCCCGGGCGGACTGACGTGGAGATGAGATGCCTGAGACCGAGACCCCGGAGAACGCGCAGACCCCGGAAACCGACCGGCTGGCGCTGCCCTTGCTGCCCCTGCTGAGCGGCGTGGTCCTGCCGCAGATGGTCGTGACGCTGGCGCTCGAGTCCGACGAGGCACGTGACGCGGCCGACGCCGCGCTCGACGTGGGCGGCCGCGTCGTCCTCGTGCCGCGCACGGGTGCGGGCGCGTACGCGTCGGTCGGCACGATCGCGCGCATCGAGAGCGACGGCGAGCTGCCCAACGGCCAACGCGCCGTGGTGCTGCGCGGTCTGGCACGTGCACACGTCGGCGGTCCATCGTCGGCGGAGACCGTCGAGTCGTCGCGTTCGGGCGTCTGGGTCGACGTGGTGCCGATCGCGGAGCGCGCCGAGGTGTCAGGCCGTGCGCGTGAGATGGCGCGCGAGTACAAGGCCATCGTGCGCGGGATCGCGCAACGCGTGGGTTCGCCGCGCATCGCCGACGCGCTCCAAGGCGTCGACGAGCCGGGTGCGCTCGCCGACACGGCCGGGTGGTCGCCCGAGCTCAGTGTCGAGCGCAAGGTCGAGCTGCTCGAGACGATCGATCCCGAAGCGCGCATCGAGCTCGCGCTCGAGTGGGCGCGTGACGTGCTTGCCGAGCTCGAAGTGGGTGAGCAGATCCGCCACCGCGTGACCGACGGGATGGAGAAGACGCAACGGGAGTACGTGTTGCGGCAACAGCTCGACGCGATCCGCAAGGAGCTGGGCGAGACGACCGGCGACGACGTCGACGTGGTCGAGGAGTACCGCGAGCGCCTCGCCGCGGCAACCGTGCCCGACGACGTGCGCGCCGCGGTCACGCGCGAGATCGACCGGCTCGAGCGGATGAGCGAGCAGAGCCCAGAGCACAGCTGGATCCGCACGTGGATCGACACGGTGTTCGAGCTCCCGTGGGGCGAGCGTTCCGAGGATCACGTCGACGTGCGC
>JBEVLJ010000141.1:0-4256 GCA_040509195.1 Acidimicrobiia bacterium | reverse complement strand
TCCTTCTTCTTCGGCATCGGCATGAACTTCTTCATGGAAGTGGCGAAGTTGCGCGCCGCGCGTCTTCTCTGGTCGCGACTGATCAGCCAGTTCGACCCGCAGAAGCCGACGTCGCTCATGTTGCGTACGCACTGCCAGACGTCGGGGGTGTCGCTCACCGAGGCCGACCCGTACAACAACGTGGTGCGCACCACCGTCGAGGCGCTCGCCGCAGTGCTCGGAGGCACGCAGAGCCTGCACACCAACTCGTTCGACGAGGCGATCGCGCTGCCCACGGAGTTCGCGGCGCGCATCGCGCGCAACACGCAACTGATCCTCGCCGAGGAGACCGGCGTCACCCACGTGGTCGATCCGCTCGGCGGCAGCTACTACATCGAGTCGCTCACGAACAGCCTCGCGACGGCCGCGTGGGAACTGATGGAAGAGGTCGAAGCACTCGGCGGCATGACCAAGGCCGTCGAATCGGGGATGCCGAAGTTGCGCATCGAAGAGGCGGCGGCGCGTCGTCAAGCGCGCATCGATCGCGGCGACGAGGTGATCGTCGGCGTCAACAAGTATCGGCTCGAGCACGAGTCCGACATCGAGGTCCGCGACGTCGACAACACCGCGGTGCGCGAGCAGCAGATCGCGCGTCTCGCGTCGATTCGCGCCACGCGCGACGAGGTGGCGGTGCAGGCCGCGCTCGACCAGCTGCGCGAGGGCGCGGCGAGCGACGCGAACCTGCTCGAGCTCGCGGTGGTCGCCACGCGCGCGCGCGCCACCGTCGGCGAGATCTCGCAGGCGCTCGAAGACGTGTTCTCACGTCACCGCGCCACGATCCGTACGATCGCGGGCGTGTACGGGAACGCATACGAGGGTGACGAGGGCTACGACGCCATCCAAGCGCGCGTCGCGGCATTCGCCGAGCGCGAAGGGCGGCGTCCGCGCCTGCTCGTCGTGAAGCTCGGTCAGGACGGTCACGACCGCGGCGCGAAGGTCATCGCGACGGCGTTCGCCGACCTCGGATTCGATGTCGACGTCGGCCCGCTGTTCCAGACTCCCGACGAGGCGGCGCGCGACGCGATCGAGAACGACGTGCACGTGGTCGGCGTGTCGAGTCAGGCTGCAGGTCACAAGACGCTGGTGCCGGAGTTGATCGCCGAGCTCTCGAAGCAGGGCGCCGACGACCTGCTCGTGGTGGTGGGTGGCGTGATTCCGTCACAGGACTACGACGAGTTGAAGGCAGCGGGCGTCGCCGCGGTGTTCGGCCCGGGCACGAACATCCCGCAAGCCGCGTCCGACGTGCTCGACCTGCTCGAACGCTGAACCCGCACCACCATTGGCGCCGCCACCATTGACGCCTGAGCTCGTGCGCTCAGGCAGACTGCAGCGGTGAACGAGCTGGCCACCGGCGTGTTGGAAGGAGATCGACGCGCGTTGGCGCGCGCGATCACGCTCGTCGAGTCGACCCGTTCCGACCACCGCGCCGAAGCGGAAGCCCTCCTCGCCGAAGTGCTGCCGCGCACCGGCGGCTCGACACGCGTCGGGATCTCGGGTGCGCCGGGCGCGGGCAAGAGCACGTTCATCGAGGCGCTCGGTCAACACGTGATCGCGCACGACCATCGTGTCGCGGTGCTCGCGGTCGACCCGTCGAGCACGCGCAGCGGCGGATCGATCCTGGGCGACAAGACGCGCATGGAGCAGCTCACGCGCTCACCGCATGCGTTCGTGCGGCCGTCGCCGACGGGCGGCACGCTCGGTGGCGTCGCGCGCCGCACTCGTGAGGCGTTGTTGTTGTGCGAAGCGGCAGGCTTCGACGTGGTGCTCGTGGAAACGGTGGGGGTCGGCCAGTCGGAGGTCGCCGTCTCGGCGATGGTCGACCTCTTCTTGGTGATCGTCGCGCCTGGCGCGGGCGACGAGCTGCAGGGCATCAAGCGCGGGATCATGGAGCTCGCCGACCTCGTCGTCGTGAACAAGACCGACGGCGATCTGCTGCCCGCCGCGATCGGCACCGCGGCCGACTACACCAACGCACTCCACCTCGTGCGGCCGCGCACACCCAGTTGGTCGGCACGCGTGCTCACGTGTTCCGCGCTGCTCGGCACCGGCATCGACGCCGTGTGGGACGCGGTGGGCGACCACCGCCGCGCGCTCGGCGCCGAGCTCGACGAGCAGCGCGCCGCGCAGGCCCGTCAGTGGATGTGGTCAGAAGTCACCGATGCACTGGTCGAGTCACTCCGCGGCGATCCCAACGTGGCGTCTCGGGCCACGCAGCTGGAGACCGAGGTCGCATCCGGCACGATCACGCCCACCGCCGCGGCTCGCGAACTGCTCGCGCTCTACCTCGAGCGGCGACCTTGAGGATGGGCTGAGGCCCCGCCCACCTTCTTCGTCAAGATTTTCCCAAGATTTTCCGACACACACACGGTGAGGTCGGAAGAAGCGCTCGTGTCGCTGGCCCTGGTGGGCCTCGTCGTGCTCGCCATCGTCGGCATGAAGGTGGTGGGCAGACGCGCCGAACGCACCGTCGGCCAGGTCACCGAACTGCTCGAGCGCAACGAGGCCCGCTTCCGCGCCATGGTGCGCGACTCGAACGACATCATGGCGATCGTCGATGCGCAGGGTCGGCTGGTGTACGCGAGCCCGGCGACGCAACGCGTGCTCGGCCTCGACATCGACCCGCTCCTCGGCACCGACGTGTTCGAGCTGATCCACCCGGAAGACCAGGCGCGGGCGAGGATGGCGTTCCAGTCAGTCATGACGAATCCGCAAGCCGCGGAGCGCGTCGAGTTCCGCATGCGCCATGCCGACGGTGGGTGGCGCACCTTGGAAGCGCTGGGCACGAACCTGCTCGACGACCCATCGGTCGAAGGGCTCGTGATCAGCGCGCGCGATCTCACCGATCGCCGACGCGCCGAAGCGGATCTGCGAGAAGCCCAAGAGCGGTTCCGCAGCGCGTTCGAACACGCGCCGATCGGCATGGCACTCATCGCGCTCGATGGCGCGGTGTTCCGCGTGAACCGCGCCCTCGTCGGGATCCTCGGCCGGTCCGAGTCCGAGTTGCTGCGCGCCAACTTGGCCGACCTCGTGCACCCCGACGACCGCACGCAGACACGCGACGCGATCGCGCACCTGCTCGGTGGTGACGCGCCGAGCGATCAACACGAGCAGCAGTTCATCCACCAGGACGGGCACGCGGTGTGGCTGTCGGTGAGCACATCACTCGTGCGCGACATGAGCGATCGACCGCTCTACTTCGTGACCCAGATGGAAGACATCACCGAGCGCAAGGCAAGTGGTGAGGCCCTCGCGCACCAAGCGATCCACGACCCGCTCACCGGGCTCCCCAACCGGCTGCTCTTCGTCGAGCGCCTCGGACGCGAGCTCACACGCGCAGCAGCGCGCCGGGAGCGGGTCGCGGTGTTATTCCTCGACCTCGACCGGTTCAAGGTCGTGAACGACAGCCTTGGTCATTCCGCCGGCGACCGCCTGCTCGTGTCGGTCGCCGACCGGCTGAGCTCCGCCATGGGCCCGACCGATGTGGTCGCGCGCTTCGGTGGTGACGAGTTCGTCATCCTGTCGCAGAACGTCTCGAGCGAAGAGACCGCCGAGCTCATGGCGGAGCGTCTCGCGGCCGTCGTGGCCAAGCCACTCGCGCTGGTCGAAGGCGAGGTGTTCGTCACCGCGAGCGTTGGTATCGCGCTGTCCGAAGGCACCGGCGACACGCCGGAGACGCTGCTCCGCAACGCCGACGCCGCGATGTACCACGCCAAAGAGCTCGGGCGAAACCGCGCCGAGTTGTTCGACCCGCCGACACATCACCGCGCCGTCGACAACCTCCGCACGGGCAACGCGCTGCACCGCGCGCTCGAACGCGGCGAGCTTCGCGTGCACTACCAACCGGTGCTCGACCTCGTGTCGATGAAGCTCACCGGGTTCGAAGCACTCATCCGTTGGCAGCACCCCGAGCGGGGGCTCATCCCACCGAACGACTTCGTGCCGCTCGCGGAAGAGACCGGTCTCATCGTGCCGCTCGGCATGTGGGCGCTCGAGGAGTCGTGCCGGCAAGCCGTGCGCTGGCATCGCGCATCGAAGGACGGTGCGCGCATCGCGATCAGCGTGAACCTCTCACCGCGTCAGCTCGCGGAGCCCGCGTTGCCGAACGACGTGGCGCGCGTGTTGTCGGAGACGGGTCTGCATCCCGATGCGCTGTGGTTGGAGATCACCGAGAGCACATTGATGCGCGACACGGAGTCGGCGTTGAGCGCGCTCGGCGC
>JBEVLJ010000140.1:0-2625 GCA_040509195.1 Acidimicrobiia bacterium | reverse complement strand
GTAGATGTGGATCGGGTACGACGGCGACGGCACGAGGGCGGCGTCACCGGGCTGGAGCAGCACCCACATCAGGTGGGAGAAGCCCTCCTTGGCGCCGATGGTGTTTGTGATGTCGGTGTCGGGGTCGAGGTCCACGTCCCACTTGCGCTTGAAGAGCGCCGTGATGGCCTCGCGCAGCTTCGGGATGCCCTTGGACATCGAGTAGCGGTGGTTCCGGGCGTTGTGCGCGGCCTCGGCGAGCTTCTCCACCGCGATGGGCGGGGAGGGCAGGTCGGGGTTGCCGAACCCCAGGTCGATCACGTCGGCGCCCTCGCGGCGAGCCTCCACCTTCAGCTCGTTGATGATGCTGAAGACGTAGGGCGGCAAGCCGGTGATGCGACGGAACTCCATGGGGTGCACCGTACCTGGGTCATGATCGCACCATGACTTCATTGCCCGACGGCCTGATCGAGGTCGTCATCGAGATCCCCCGCGGCAGTCGCAACAAGTACGAGTTCGACCACGAGCGCCACGTCATGCGCCTCGACCGGCGGCTCTTCACCGCCACGACCTATCCCGCCGACTACGGCTTCATCCCCGACACGCTCGCGGAAGACGGCGACCCACTCGACGCGCTCGTGCTCCTCGAAGACCCGTCGTTCCCGGGCTGCTGGGTGCGCGCCCGCCCGCTCGGCGTGTTCTGGATGGAAGACGAGAAGGGCCCCGACGCCAAGATCATCTGCGTGCCGGTTCACGACCCCGTGTACGACAACGTCGCCACGCTCGACGACCTGCGTCCGCATCTCCTCGACGAGATCGAACACTTCTTCGACGTCTACAAGATGCTCGAGCCCGACAAGCACAGTGAGACGCGCGGCTACGAAGGCGTCAGCGCCGCCATCGCCGAGCTCGCGGCGTGCCGCGAGCGCTTCCGCGCCAACTCACACTGACGTTCACGCGGCGCTGGGTGTCGCGGCGAACGCCTGCCACAGCTCGGCATAGGAACCGTCGAGCTCGAGCAGTTCGTCGTGGGTGCCTTCCTCGACGATCGTGCCGTCGTCGATCACGAGGATGCGATCGGCGTTGCGCGCGGTCGGCAACCGGTGCGCGATCAGCAACGTTGTGCGCCCGCTCGCGACGACCCCCATCGCCTTCTGCACTCTGGCCTCGGTGCTGAGGTCGAGGTTCGCGGTCGCTTCGTCGAGGATGAGGATCGCCGGGTCGACGAGCTCTGCACGCGCGAGGCAGATGAGTTGCTTCTGACCCGCCGACAACGAACGCCCACGTTCGGTGACCGGGTGCAGATAGCCACCGGGCAATTCCGCGACGAACTGGTGCGCACCGACCGCACGTGCCGCGCGCTCCACCGCCTCGTCGGTGGCATCCGGGCGCCCGTACGCGATGTTGTCGCGGATGGTGCCCGAGAACAGGAAGGGCTCCTGCGGCACGTAGCCGAGCTTGCGCCGGTACTCGCCGAGATCGAGGTCGCCCACGGGCACGCCGTCGATGGCGACGGTGCCGCCGGTGACGTCGTAGAAGCGCGCCACGAGCTTCACCATCGTCGATTTGCCCGCGCCGGTGGAGCCCACCAGCGCGATGGTCTCACCGGGCGCGATCTCCACGTTGATGCCGTGCAGGATCTCCTGCCCGGTGTTGGGGTAGGAGAAGTGCACGTCGTCGAAGCGGATCGCGCCGGTCACACCGGCCGCCGACACCGGATGCGCGAGCTCGGGCGTGCTGCTCGGGATGTGCATCAGCTCGTCGATCTTCTGCAGCGACGAGCCCGCCTGCTGCCACTGCTCGAACACCTGCGAGAGTTGTTGAACCGGCGCGAAGAACTGATCGAGGTAGAGCACGAAGGTTGCGACGGTCGCGGCCGTGATGACGTTGCTGTGCACCAGCGAGGCGCCATAGCCCAACACGATCGCTTCGGCGACGATCGAGACGAACTGGATCAGCGGGAAGTACAACGCTTGGAGCCGCTGCGCGGTGATGCGTTCCTTCAGGTAGTTCCCCGACGTGGCGCGGAACGAGTCGATGTTGCGGTCTTCGCGTACGTAGGCCTGGGTGACGCGAATCCCCGAGAGGTTCTCCTGGAACTCCGCGTTCACGTCGGAGATCGCTTCTCGCGCTCGCACGTACGCGCGGCGTGACCGGCTGCGGAACCAGACCGTCAGGAAGATGAGCGGCGGCATCACGACGAGCACCGACAGTGCAAGTTGCGGGCTCAAGACGAGGAGCACGATGAGCACGCCGAACAAGCTGAGGATCCCGACCAACGCGCTGATCAGACCACTCTGCAACAGGTTCGACAGCGCGTCGACGTCGGTGGTCATGCGCGTCATCACGCGCCCCGCCATCTCGCGGTCGTAGAAGTCGAGGCCGAGCCGCTGCAGGTGGGCGAAGATGCGGATGCGCAACCCGAAGAGCACGCGCTCTGCGGTGCGACCGGTGTAGCGCGTGTACCACCAGGTGAGGAGCCAGTCGGCGGTGGTCGTGACGAAGTAGAGCCCGGCGAACACCATCACGAGCGCGGTCGAGTCGTGCTCGATGCCCTGGGTGAGACCGCCGCGCACGAAGAGCGGTCCGAGCAGCATCAGCACGGAGTCGATCGCCACCAGCGTGAAGCCGAAGAAGAGTGGCCAG
>JBEVLJ010000139.1:0-4622 GCA_040509195.1 Acidimicrobiia bacterium | reverse complement strand
TCGAAGCGGGCTGCCACGCGGTCGCCCACCCGGCCGTCCCCGTACGGGCACGGAACCGCGTAGACGCGCGCCTGTTCCGCCGGCGTGCAGAACGTTCGCGCCGCGTCGACCGCACGCGCCGGGTCGAGCCCGGTGAGCACAGTCGTGCCCTGGAGCACGCCCTCCCACCGCGGCGTCGACCGCCGGAGCACCACCACAGGCACGCCGAACCAGGATGCCTCTTCCTGGAGACCACCGGAATCGGTGACGACAACATCCGCCGACGCGATCGCGGAGAGCATCGCGCCGTACCGCAACGGCTCGGTCAGGATCACGTTGTCGGTCGCCTCCAAGACCCCGCGCCAGCCCGTGACCCTCAGCCGAGCCTCGGTCCGTGGGTGGACCGGAAACGTGACCACCCCGATCTCCTCCGCGAGCCCCAGGATCGCCCGCCCGACGGCGTCGAGCCCGGCGTCGGAGTCGACGTTCGTCGCCCGGTGCGCAGTGAAAAGCACGCCGGCACGTTCGCCGGGCGCGCGGCGCGGTGGCCCGACGCGGGCGAGCGTGTCGGTCACCGGGTTGCCGACCACGATCACCCGGCGCGGATCCACACCCTCGGATTCGAGGAATCGCGCCGCGAGCTCCGTGGGCGCAAAGTGAATCGATGCCAATGCGGCGGCCACCCGCCGGTGCGACTCCTCCAGAGAGCGCGGGTTGAACGAGCGCAACCCGGCCTCGACATGCACCACCGGGACCGCGAACCGACGTGCGGCGAGAGCGAAAAGCGGCACCGTGTGCGTGTCGCCGAGCAGCACGACGGCATCGGGCCGGGTCTCGCCAACCTCCTCGTACGCCGCAGTGAGCAGCGCGCCGACGCGCGCCGCCTCGTCAGTCGGCAGGCTCCACTGCACGTCCGGAACGAGGCCGAGGTCGGCGATGAAGTCGTCGGCCAGGCGCGGGTCGGCGTGCTGACCGGTCGCGATGACTCGAACCTCGTGACCACGACGCCGCAGCGCCGACACCACGGGGGCGAGCTTCACGATCTCGGGGCGCGTCCCGAACGCCACGAGCAGCTTCACGGCAAGATCACCTCCTGCAGGTAGCGCGTCATCGTCGTCCCCGCCCGGAACTGCAGCGGGCGCGAGCGGTACAGCGGATCCTGGGCGATCCGCAGGTACTCGAGCACCAAGTCGGCCCCGGCCGCGAGCGAGAGCGACAGGCCGCCCGAGACACGCGGGTTGACCTCAATCACCGAGTAGTCACCGGTGTCGGTGACGAAGCCCTGCAGGTTCGCCGCGCCACACAGGCCGGTCGCTTCCAGCGCCCGGCGGGCGAGCTGCACCACGCCATCGTCGGCGAACGTCGTCCCTTTGGTGCTGATCCCGGCCTTCGTCTCGAGCCGCCAGCGCGGCACAGCGCACACGAGCCCACCACCGCGGTCGGTGAGGAGGTCGACGGTGAACTCGCGCCCCGACACGCGGGATTGGACGATCGGGTCGACCACACGCCCACACGCCCACCGGAGCGCGGAGGCGTCGTCGACGGCGTACACGTCGCGCGACCCTCGACCGAACCGGGGCTTCACGATCCAGGGCCCAGGGACCGCAATCGCGGCGAGCGCAGGATCGGCGCCCGGCTCGCAACGCGGAGCGGGCACGCCCGCAGCACCCATCGAGATCGAGAAGCGCACCTTGTCGAGGCAGAGCTCGATGGCGGCGCGATCCGGCAGCCACAGGACGGCGTCGATCTCGTGCTCCCGCCCCGACAGCGCGAGCATCTCCTCGGCCACGGTGCACAACACGACGTCGATCTCGAAGCGCTTCACCGCTTCCGCGAGCGTGGCGACGAGATCGTCCGGCTCGCACGCCGGCCCGATCACCGCGTGCTCGTCGGCGAGGAACAGCCCGGCCGCGAGCGGATCGGAATCGACCGCAGCGGTGAACGTCCCAAGAGCGGCGAGGTGGCGCACCACCGCGACGCCGGCAGCTCCACCGGCGCCGGTCACAAGCACCCGAAGGCCCGTCATGCCGGCACCTCGTCGTCGGACTCCTCGGACTTCGCGTTCTCGTCCTTCTTGTCTTCGCGGAGATCAGGGGCGCGTGGGCCACCCATGTCGGACAACCGCGTGAACGCGGCGGGGAACGGCTTGACACCGAACCCGAGGCGTTCGAGCTCGTTGCCGGCCCACCACCGCAGCTTCTGCACCCGTGGTGATCCGCTCGGCTCCCACTGGCGCTCGAGCACCGCGAGCGCAATGGCGCCGAGCACCCGGTCGTCGGTCTCGGTGGCTACGTGATCGAGCAGGATCGCGGCAGTGCGGTCGAGCCCCTGAGCCACGACAGGACGGGCCGCTTCCATGCGAGTCTCCGAATCGGGCGACGAGAGCGCACCCTCAAGCAGCGCGAGCCGCCGCGCCCGTGCCGATCTCCTCCAGAGGATCGCGAGCGCGATCGCCAAGAGGCCACCCACGACGAGCGCAACCGAACTCGGGTCAGCGAGCATTGGTCGCCTCCTTCACGAGCACCTTCGTGCTCGGGAGCTGGACGAACACGAAGATCACGAACCCTCCGAGGAGCGCGATCAACCCCAGCAGGGTGCCGACCCAGTCGTGGAACACGACGAGCCCCGACGCGCCCGTGTTGATGCCGACAAAGATGGAAACCGCGATCCGCACCACGTTGCACCCGATCACGAATGCGGATCCTGCGAGGAACGCCAGAACCCGGCGGTGCGCCGCGCCTTTCACCATGAACGCCGCGATCGCGCCGAACGCCAGCACCGCAGCCACCGCCGAACACGACGGAGAGATGGTCGCCAGGAAGGGGCGCTCGTTCCACGGGATCACGAGGATCCGGTTGCCGTACCCGTCGCGCACGCGGTTGCTCCCGAACACCTGCAACGCCCCGGTGATGCCGGTCGCTTCGAGTACGCGCCACGGATTGACGAGCAGCACGAAGCCCACCCAGACCGTCGTGAAGGTCAAACCCACCCGAAGCACGACCGATGCCCATGAGCGGCTCACGACTCCACCGCCACCCCAACCGGATCACGCAGGTGCGGCTCCGCCGCCACTGCACCGGTGTCGATCGTCCGCACCTGGCCATGACCCGTGCGGGGTGTCTTGTGCCAGCCGTACGGCCGGCCGATGATCCCGTCGAACCACGCCTTGGTGCACACGATCATGAACACGACGAATGCAGGGACGAACAGCAGGATGCCGAACGCAGCTCGACGCGGGGCGCGACTCACGATCAAACCCGCGCCGAGCTCGAGCAGCGGACCGAGGAAGAGCAAGGTCGCGATCGGCGTGAGATCCATCGTCGCACCCCAGCTGCTGATGCCGACGGCCCGAGTTGCGATCAACGCCGCACCGAACATGCACGCGACAGGGATGTGGTAGACGAGCAGGAACATCATCGTTTCCACGCGCTGCGCGAACGTCAAGCCCGGCGCGCGCCACACCCAACGGCGGTAGTCGTTCCATGCCATCTGGTGACCGCGCGCCCACCGGTAACGCTGTCGCCAGAAGCGTTCGAACGTGCTGACGCTCTCTTCGGTGTCGATCGCGGTGACGTCGTAGCGGACACGCAGACCGCTCAGGACGATTCGCATCGTGAGGTCGGTGTCCTCGGTCACGGTGTTCTCGTTCCACCCGCCGAACGCTCGGAGCACGCTCGCGCGCACCGCGCAGTTCGCGCCGCCGTACGCGGGAAGGTCGTACAGCGACTGACGTCCGTACTCGTTGACGAGGTAACCGCAGTAGTAGTCGACGGCGATCGTCAACGCGAGCTTCGACTCCTCGGCGTTGCGAACGATGCACCGACCCTGGACCGCGCCCGTCTGCGGGTCGGCGAAGTGCCGGACCAACCGCCGGATCACGTCGGCGCGCGGCTTGTGGTCGGCGTCGTACACAACGATGATGTCGCCCGTCGCATCGACAAGCGCGCAGTTCAAGGCGCCCGACTTCCCGCCTGGGGCACCAGGCGGCCGGTGAATCGCCCGGAGTCGGGAATCACGCTCGACCAGCTCGTCGAGGATCGTTCCCGTCGCGTCATCCGAGCCGTCGTTCACCACCAGGATCTCGAGGAGATCGGCCGGGTAGTCCAGCGCGAGCAGGCACGTCACGAGCCCTTCGATCACGAGCTCCTCGTTGCGGCACGGCACGAGCACGCTCACGCGCGGCCGGTAGCCATAGTCGAACGACCCGAGGCTGCGCATGTCGACGCGTGCAGTCGACATCGCAGACGCGGCGAATGCCAGGTGCCGCAGGAGGAACACGAGGAACAGCAGCGCGAGGACCGTCGCGATCGTGGCCATGGTGACGTCGAGCCCGACGACGCCGATCGCTACCGCGAATCCGCCGCCGAGCGCGAGCAGCGTCCACGGCGCGCCAGGCGCGCCGTTCATCGAACGAGCGCGCGAGCCGT
The DNA here is from genome assembly GCA_040509195.1 of Acidimicrobiia bacterium. Lineage (GTDB taxonomy): Bacteria > Actinomycetota > Acidimicrobiia > IMCC26256 > DASPTH01 > DASUMF01. The sequence continues at coordinate 216 of JBEVLJ010000139.1, read as the reverse complement.
GTCGCCGATGGCTCGGACCTCCGCCGCCCGGTCCGCCTGCAAGGGTGCCGGCTCCGACACGCGCGTGGGGCTCGGTGAAGGGTGCGGGGCGAGGTCCCAGAGGAAGCGTGCGGGGCGGAACGCCTCTGCGTGCTGCGTTCGGCTTTGCGTTCCACGGAACCGTGCCTGGGCGACGACGGCATCGAGATCCACCGGCCCGTTGCGCAACACCTGCGA
>JBEVLJ010000138.1:0-13681 GCA_040509195.1 Acidimicrobiia bacterium | reverse complement strand
CTTGCTCGAGATCGAGGCCGTCGTGGAGATACACACGAGCGCGCATGCGTGCTTCGTCGACCTCGAAGAATCGTCGCAACCACGCGCAGAAGAAGGCGACCATCCGAGCATCCGTGTTCGCGAAGAGAACCTTGCCGTCACCCTTCGAGCCTACGCCTGCGTAGAGGGCGACGCCGGCCGCGAGGAACGCGTCCTCAGACAGGGTGCCGATGCGACGCGCGCCTTCGGCGTCGAGGTCGGCAATCTGGCGTTGCTTGGCGATGCTCGCCGGGTGGGTGGTGCGCTTCGGGCCGCGTCGACGCGGCGACGGCGGGAAGGGCACGTCGCGCACCCACGCCGACACCGACGACTTGCCGACACCCGAGCTCGGTCGCGATGTCGAGCAGCGTCATGCCGCTCGCCCGCATCACCCGTGCCCGCTCCTGCTCGACGACCTTGCCGCGATAGCCCGTGCGACGACGGTACGACGGGGGTGTGACGCCAACGTCGGACGCAGCGAGCATCGGAGCCGACCCCGTGATGTTGGTGGGGCCGGATGGGATCGAACCATCGACCGAGGGATTATGAGTCCCCTGCTCTGACCACTGAGCTACGGCCCCGCGGGCGACATCATGCCGCGCGCGTGGGCGATCAGGGTTCTTCGAGGTAGTCGCGCAGGCGTTGCGAGCGGGTGGGGTGACGCAACTTCGCAAGCGTCTTCGACTCGATCTGCCGGATCCGCTCACGTGTGACGCCGAACTCCTTGCCGACCTCTTCGAGCGTGCGCACTTGGCCGTCATCGAGCCCGAAGCGCAACCGCACGACGGCGCGCTCGCGATCGTTGAGCTCCTCGAGCGCTTCTTCGATCGCTTCGGTGAGCAACGCGCGTGCTGCCGCGGTGGCAGGAGCGATCGCCGTGAGGTCTTCCACCAAGTCGCCGAGCGAGCTGTCGTTCTCTTCGCCGACGGGAGTCTCGAGCGACACCGGCTCGAGCGAGATGCGTTGGATGTCGCGCACGCGATCAGGCGTGAGCTCCACCTTCTCCGCCACTTCGTCGACGGTGGGTTCGCGGCCGAGCTCCTGCAACATCTGACGCTGGACGCGCAGCACCTTGTTCATCGTCTCGACCATGTGCACCGGGATGCGGATCGTGCGCGCCTGATCTGCGATCGCACGCGTGATGGCCTGACGAATCCACCACGTGGCGTACGTGGAGAACTTGAAGCCCTTCGTGTAGTCGAATTTCTCGACCGCACGGATGAGCCCGAGGTTGCCTTCTTGCACGAGGTCGAGCAACGCCATGCCGCGCCCCACGTAGCGCTTCGCGATCGACACGACGAGCCGCAGGTTCGCTTCGGTGAGATGCTTGGTGGCCATCTCCCCGTCGACTTCGAGCGCGTGAAGGCTCGCGCGCTCCTCATCCGACAGGCCCGGCTGCGTCTCGAGCCGCTCGGTCGCATGCACTCCGGCCTCGATCCGCTTGGCCAGCGTGACCTCCTGGGCGGCGGTGAGGAGCGGGATCTTCCCGATCTCCTTGAGGTACATCCGCACCGGGTCGAACCCGCCACTCGAGTCGGGCCGCTCCACCCGCGGCGCCCGTGCGTGACGGGTGGGTGCCTCCACGGCGCTGGCGCTCCCGGGCCGTGCGCTGCTCGTGGCCGTGGACGCACGACTGGTCTCGCGCGGTGCGGCGGTCGGCGCTCGCAACGCGTTGCGCTCGTCTTCGAGCTGCAACTCCTCGTGGATCTCCTCGATCACGTCGACGCCCTGTTGGCGAATCCACTCGAAGATCGCGGCGAGTTCGTCGACCGACGGCTCCAAGTCGTGCGCGGCGGCGAAGATCTCACCACTCGTGACACTCGGCTTCGCCGCGTCGCGCAGCTTCGCGTTCGATGCGAGTTCGCGCACGCGCTCGGGCGGGAACGCGGTGGACACGGGCGGGGCGTCCGCGCTGCTCACGGTGTCGTCGACCGTTGCGTCATGGATGCACGTTCACGCGGCACCGACACCACGTGACCCTTCTTCGATCCACCCTAGCAAGTGCTCAGCAAGCTCTCCGACGGCATCCCACTCTCCCGCATCACGCGCCGACGCGAGCGCATCGAGCAGCAGCTTCACCGAGCTCGCGCGCGCGTCACCAGCGCGGAGCATCCGCGCGAGCACACGTTCACCGGCGGGCGCGATGGCGTTCGCCATGAGCCGCGCTCGCACGGTCTCCGGCTCGTCATCTTCCGACGGCGCCGCCACTGCGACGCGCTCGAGCACTTCGCGCGCCGGCGTGTCGACCGACGCGATCGCGGCGTGCAGATCGGTGGTGCTCACGATCGCGTCGAACGCTTCGCGCGCGACCGGGTCCGCGAAGAGTCGCGAATCCAACCATCCGTCGACGCGCTCGGCGTCGTGCACCGCGTAGAGCAGCAGGTCGAGCTCCCGTGGGTTCACCCTGACCGACGACGACCTTGACGCGCTCGACGGCGCGGCGGCCATCGGCGCACGGCTGTTTCCTGGACGAGGCCCAGTGCCCGGGCGCCGTGGTTGCGCCCGCGCCTCGGCGACTGCCGCCCGCAGTCGATCGGCGTCGATGTCGAGACTGTCGGCCAACTTCATCACGTAGGGGTCGCGCACGAAGTCACTCGGGTGTTCGGCGACGATTCGAGCCGCCACCTCGGCCGCGCGGGCGCGCCCCTCGATGGTGCTGCGGTCGGCCGCGGCGAGCGCACGATCGATGCGGAACTCGAGGAATGGCTTCGCGCCCGCAACGGCCGCGAGCAGCGCCTCGGGATCGTCTTTCCACACGTCGGCAGGATCACGACCGGCCGGCAGATCAGCGACGACCACCTCGAGCTCGAACTGCTGCTCCCACGTGTACCACTTCTCCGCCGCGCCTTGACCCGCCGCGTCGGAGTCGTATGCGAGCACCACCTTGCGCGCGAGGTTCTTGAGGATCTGGAAGTGGTCGTCGGCGAGCGCGGTGCCACAGGTTGCGACCGCGTTCGGCGCACCGGCGAGCGCGAATGCCATGACGTCGGTGTACCCCTCGCAGATGATCACCTCACCGCGAGCGACGATCTCCGCCTTCGCCCAATTGAGGCCATACAGCAATCGGCTCTTGTGATAGATCGACGAGTCGGGCGAGTTCTTGTACTTGGGGCCGTCGCCGGTGAGATCACGCCCACCAAAACCGACCGCGCTGCCGACGTTGTCGTAGATGGGGAACATCAACCGCGCCCGGAAGAAGTCCTGCAGCTTGTTCACGCGATTGACGAACGCGAGCCCCGCGTCGACGATGTCGTCGCGCTTGAACCCCTTGCGTTGCAGGTGACTGCTCAGTTGGTCGAAGTCGTCGGGGGCCCAACCAAGGTGGAACTGGCGGGCCGCGTCGCCGTCGAACCCGCGGCTGCGCACGTAGCGACGAGCCAACCCACCGTCGGGCTTGTCGAGGAACAGATCGGCGTAGAACGCGATCGCCGCGTCGACCACCTCCACGAGGCGGTCACGCTTGCCGCGATCCTTGGTGACGGCCGCGGAGTCGTAGCGCAGCGTGATGCCCGCGCGCGACGCGAGCCGTTCGACCGCGTCGACGAAGTCGAGGTGCTCCACCTCGCGCACGAACGTGATCGCGTCACCGCTCTCGCCGCACCCGAAGCACTTGTAGCGACCCACATCGGGGCTCACGTAGAACGACGGCGTCTTCTCGGCGTGGAACGGACACAGTCCGCGCCAACTCTTCCCGACGCGCTTCAGCGCGAGGTGCTCGCTCGCCAGCGCGACGAGGTCGGTCGCGTCGCGCACGCGTACAACGTCGTCGTCGACGATGCCCATCGTTCAGTGCGCCGGCAACGCCGGGGTCCCGTCCACGCCGGCAGCCTAGGAGCGGCGGACAGCCTGCGGGAGGGCGATCAGACGCCGCGAGGCAGGTCGTCGGGACGCAGCCCGAGCAGGTCGACGCCGAGGCCCAACGCGAAGCGATCCGTCATCCCGCTCACGTAGTGCACCGCGAGGGCGGCGGCCTCCGCGGAGCCGGCCGGCGGTGCCGGCACCTCGCCGTCGCGCACGTACGGGATGCGACGCGGGGCGTCGGCGAAGTGGTCGACGAGGTCGCGCAGCAGCCGGATCACCCGCTCCGCCTGACGGCGGGCGGCCGGCCGCAGGTAGATCCGCTCGAAGTTGAACGCACGGAAGCTGGCCAGTGCCGACGCCGTCGGCTCCGACATCCCGACGGCGCCGGTGCGGTCGACGGCGTCGAGGACCGCCAGCACGAACGTGCCGATCTGCTCCGACGATCGGGCGCCGACCACCTCGCGCACGTCGGTGGGGAGATCGTCGGGCTCGAGGATCCCCGCCCGCACCGCGTCGTCGAAGTCGTGGCACACGTAGGCGATGCGGTCGGCCCAGGCCACCACCTCACCTTCCGGGGTGCTCGGCGCCGGGCGGCGCCACGAGTGGTTGCGCACACCGTCGAGCGTCTCCGCACACAGGTTGAGCGGCGCGAGCGTGACGTCGGCGCCGTACACCGCGTGGTCGTATCCCTCCCCCGGCAGGAACGGCGAGAACGCCTCTTCGGAGGCGTGCCCCGCCGGGCCGTGGCCGCAGTCGTGCGCGAGCGCGATCGCCTCCACCAGCGGCACGTTCAGGTTGGCCGCTCGCGCGATCCCGGTGGCGACCTGTGCCACCTCGACCGCGTGCGTGAGCCGCGTGCGCAGATGGTCGTCTTCCGGCGCGATGAACACCTGGCACTTGCCCGCCAGCCGTCGCCATTGGCGCGAGTGCTTGATGCGGTCGAGGTCGCGCTCGAAGCACAGCCGGTACGGGTCGGGCGCCTCCGCGCGCGCACGGTTCCCCGCGCCGAACGGACGCGTCGCGCCAGGCGCGAGCATTGCGTCGATCTCCGCTTCGCGCTTCTCGCGCGTGCGCAACGACCCACCGATCCACGCGTGCTTTGCGTCACCACCATCACCCGGGTGGGCACGCGCAACGATCACGTCGTCGACCGATTCATTGGGATTCATTGGGACTCTCGCCACAACTGTTGTGGTTCATGTCCCCATGAAATCACTGGGGTGTGACAGTCACGCTGCAATCGGGCCTGCGCCCGCGCCGAATCGCTACGCCGTGGTGGCCGGACCCGCCGCACCGAGCGCGGAGTGCGCGGCAGCGAGGCGGGCGATCGGCACGCGGTACGGCGAGCACGACACGTAGTCGAGGCCGATCGAGTCGCAGAACGCCACCGACGCCGGGTCGCCACCGTGCTCACCGCAGATCCCGAGCTTGATCGACGGCCGCGTTGCGCGTCCCTGCGACACGCCGAGCTCGACGAGCCGGCCGACACCCTCCTGGTCGAGGGTCTCGAACGGATTCGCGCGGAGCAGCTTGAGCTCGAGGTACTGCGACATGAACATGCCCTCGACGTCGTCGCGCGAGAAGCCGAACGTCATCTGCGAGAGGTCATTGGTGCCGAACGAGAAGAACTCGGCCACCTTGGCCACCTCACCGGCGACGAGCGCCGCACGCGGCGTCTCGATCATGGTGCCCACGAGGTACGGGATCTCGACGCCCGCGGCCTCGAACACGCTCGCCGCGACTTCGCGCACCCAGTCGGTGAGCAACGCCAGCTCGGCCTCGGTGACGATGAGCGGGATCATGATCTCGACGCGCGGGTCGCCGCCGGCTTCCTTGCGCGCGATCGCCGCCTCGAGGATCGCCTTCGCCTGCATCTTGTAGAGACCGGGCTTGATGATCCCGAGACGACACCCGCGCGTGCCGAGCATCGGGTTGGCCTCACGCCAGTGCTGCGCGGCGGCGAGCACGCGCTTGCCCTCGGCGTCGAGCTGGCCACGAGCTTCCGCGACGAGCAGCTCCTCGACGCTGGGGAGGAACTCGTGCAGCGGCGGGTCGAGCAGGCGGATGGTGACGGGCAGGCCGTCCATCGCTTCGAAGATGCCCTCGAAGTCGGACCGCTGCAGCTGCTCGAGCTCGTCGAGCGCGGCCTCTTCGTCGACCGCGTCGTCGGCGAGGATGAAGCGCTGCACCAGCGGCAGACGGTCGCCGAGGAACATGTGCTCGGTGCGGCAGAGGCCGATGCCTTCGGCGCCGAAGCGACGCGCCACCTCGGCGTCGTGCGGCAGGTCGGCGTTGGTGCGCACCTTGAGGCGACGGAACTCGTCGGCCCAGCCGAGGATGATGTCGAACGGGCCGCTCGGCTCCGGCGTGATCACCGGCACTGCGCCCACGACCACCTCGCCAGTGGTGCCGTTGATCGAGATCACCTCGCCCTGACGGACGGTGACGCCGTTCACGCGGAACTCGCCGTGCTCGATGTCGATGTCGAGCTCGTTGGCGCCGCACACCGCGGGCGTGCCCATGCCGCGCGCCACCACGGCCGCGTGGCTCACGAGCCCACCGCGCGAAGTGAGGATGCCCTCCGCCGCGATCATGCCGTGGATGTCGTCGGGCGACGTTTCGGGACGCACGAGGATGACGGCTTCGCCCTGCTCGTGATGCAGCTCGGCCGCGTCGGCGGTGAAGTACACCTTGCCGACCGCCGCGCCGGGCGACGCGTTGAGGCCCTTGGTGACCGCGGTGTACTCCACCTCGGCGTCGAACTGCGGGTGCAACATCTGGTCGAGCTGCTCGGGCGCGACGCGCAGCACCGCCTCGCGCTTGTCGATGAGGCCGGCCTCCTGCATCTCGACGGCCATGCGCAACGCCGCCGCGGCGGTGCGCTTACCGACACGCGTCTGCAGCAGGTAGAGCTTGCCCTGCTCGATCGTAAACTCGATGTCGCACATGTCGCGGTAATGGTTCTCGAGCAACGACATGTTGGCGAGCAGCTCGGTGTGGCAGTCGGCGAAGTCGTTCGCCATCGCGTCGAGCGGCTCGGTGGTGCGGATACCGGCCACCACGTCTTCACCCTGCGCGTTCTCGAGGAAGTCGCCGTAGGGCACCGCCTCGCCGCTCGCGGGGTTGCGGGTGAACGCCACGCCGGTGCCCGAGTCGTTGCCCTTGTTGCCAAAGACCATGCTCTGCACGTTCACCGCGGTGCCGAGGTCGTCGTCGATCTTCTCCATGCGGCGGTAGATGCGCGCGCGTTCACCGTTCCACGAGCGGAACACCGCCTCGACCGCGTGGGCGAGCTGCTCGGTGGGATCTTGCGGGAACGCGATGCCCGCATCGGCGAGCACGATCGCCTTGTAGCGGTCGACGAGACCGCGCAGGTCGTCGGCGGTGAGCTCCGGGTCGGTGGCAACACCGCGCTCGTCGCGCAACGCCTCGAGCGCGTGCTCGAACTTGTCGCCGTCGACCTCGAGCACGATCTTCGAGAACATCTGGATGAAGCGTCGGTACGAGTCCCATGCGAAGCGCTCGTTGCTCGTCTGCTTCGCGAGACCGCCGACCGACACGTCATTGAGGCCGAGGTTGAGCACGGTGTCCATCATCCCGGGCATCGAGAACGCGGCACCCGATCGCACCGACACCAGCAGCGGGTCGTCGGCGTCACCGAGCTGCTTGCCCATCTTCGCTTCGAGCGCGGTGCGGGCCTCCGCCACCTCGTCCATCAGGCCTTCGGGGATCTGGTCGCCCGCGGCCATGTAGGCGCGGCACGCATCGGTGGTGATGGTGAAGCCGGGCGGCACGGGCAGGCCGAGCTTGGTCATCTCGCCGAGATTCGCTCCCTTGCCCCCGAGCAGGAACTTCTGCTCCTTGGAGCCGTCCTCGAAGGGGTGGACGTAACGCATGGTGACAGTCCTTTTCGGAATGTGTGACGGCCGTGAGACCGAAGGGCGTTGTGGTGGGAAGCGGTGATCGACGCTACGCGTCGACGACGATCGTGCGCGCGAGCTTGTCGTGGATGCCCTGGCCGTTCGCGTCGCGGTAGCCCCACAGCACCATGCCCAAACCGAGGATCGGTCCGATGGTGGGGATCGCCAACGCGATCAGCAGCGGGATGATGAAGCGGGCGAACGCGGGGTACCAGCCGATCCGGCTGCCGTCGACGCGCACGACCTTGATCTTGCGACGGCGCATGCCGAGCGTGCGCTCCGTGTAGGCGGTGACCGGGACGAGGTAGAGCAGCGCCAGGACCAACGTGACCAGCGCGGTGATGTAGCCAGTGGTCTTGATGTCGTCGGCGAGCGAGCTGGACAACGAGTCGAGTTGCTTCTGCGTGACGCTCGCCGGCGTCCAGTCGACCGCTGCCTTGTTCATGTTCGCTTGCTTCTCGTTGAAGCTCTTCTGTGCGCTCTTCAAGTCGGATTGCGCGTTCTTCAAGTCGGACTGTGCGTCCTTGAGGTCGCCGCTCTTGTTGTTGTTCTCCGCCTTGGTGATCGCAGCCTGGGCGTCGTTGATGTCGCCCTTCGCACTCGACGCCTCGTCGACCTCGATGACCTGGCTTTGAATGTCCTTGTAGTCGCTCTGGACCATGGGCGGCACGATGAACTGCACCGCGTAGAGGATGACGAGGACGACGGCGAGGTCGAACAGCAGCGCCATGCCGCGCGTCTTCGGCTGCGCGATCCGCATCCCGTCGGGCAACACGATCGTGGGCTCACGACGGCCGCGCGGTGGAGGTGCGTCCTTGCCGGTGCCCGGCTTTACGCCCGACGCCGTGGGCTTCGGGGGCGTCGGCGCCATCAACTTGCGCCAGCCGGTGAGCTGCACCTCCGGCTCGCCACCCGCACCCGCGTCGTCGATGATCTCCACGTCGTCGCCACCGACGGTGTCGCTCGCGTTCAGCACGCGCTCGTCGTATCGCGAGCGCTGGAACGGGTCCGACAACACGTTCCACGCCGATCGCAGCGAGGCGACCTGCGCGCGGTTCGACGCCAACTGGCTGTCGGTGACGCCCTTCTTCTCGCGCGCCGCGGTGAGGTCGTCGACCTTGGTGCGGTACGCGTCGCGCAACTCGTCGCGGGAAGCCCCGGGATCGACCCCGAGCACCTCGTAGTAGTTCTCGCTCACGTCACAACCTTCACAGAGAAATCCGGTGACTCACAGGCCCGATCAACGACCCAACTCACAGGCCGAGGCGGCTCTCCAGCTCGGCACGCAGGTCGGCGACCGGTACTCGCTCCTGCGCCATGGTGTCGCGGTCACGAATGGTGACCGCCTTGTCGTCGAGGGTGTCGAAGTCGACCGTGACGCACAACGGCGTGCCGACTTCGTCTTGACGGCGATACCGCTTCCCGATCGATCCGGTGACGTCGACGTCGATCATGAAGTGCTCGCGCAGCGTCGACGCGACCTCGTCGGCGGCGGGCACCAGCTTCTCGTTCTTCGACAACGGCAGCACCGCAACCTTGATCGGCGCGAGACGCGGGTGCAGGTGCAACACCGTGCGCGTCTCGGTACCGCCCTTGCCGTTCTCCACCTCCTGCTCTTCGTACGCGGACAGGAGGAACGCGAGGGTGGCGCGATCGGCGCCCGCGGCGGGCTCGATCGTGTACGGCACGTAGCGCGTGTCGGTCTCCTGGTCGAAGTAGCTCAGGTCTTGGCCGGAGTACTGCGCGTGTTGCTTGAGGTCGTAGTCGGTGCGCTGCGCGATCCCCTCGAGCTCACCCCAGCCCCAGGGGTACATGAACTCCACGTCGGAGGTGCCGATGCTGTAGTGCGACAGCTCGTCGGTCTCGTGGGGGCGCATGCGCAACTGGTCGGCGGGGATCCCGAGGTCGAGGTACCAGCGGTAACGCTCGTCGCACCAGTACTCGAACCACTTCGTGCTCTCGTCGGGCGGAACGAAGTACTCCATCTCCATCTGCTCGAATTCGCGTGTGCGGAAGATGAAGTTGCCAGGCGTGATCTCGTTCCGGAACGACTTCCCCACCTGCGCGATACCGAACGGCGGCTTCTTGCGCGTGGTGGTCTGCACGTTCGCGTAGTTCACGAAGATGCCCTGCGCAGTCTCCGGACGCAGGTACGCCACCGACGCGTCGTCCTCCACCGGGCCCACGTGGGTCTTGAACATCAGGTTGAAGTTGCGCGCCTCGGTGAACGAGTCCTTCGCTCCGCAGTTCGGGCATGCGCCCGACTCCGGGAGCTGGTCGGCGCGGAACCGCTCCTTGCAATTGCGGCAGTCGACGAGCGGGTCCGTGAAGGTGGCGAGGTGGCCACTGGCCTCCCACACCTTCGGGGCCATGAGGATGGAGGCGTCGAGGCCGACGACGTCGTCGCGCAGCTGCACCATCGAACGCCACCAGGCGTCCTTCACGTTGCGCTTGAGCAGCACACCGAGCGGTCCGTAGTCCCACGTGGAACGGAAGCCGCCGTAGATGTCGCTCGACGGGAACACGAGGCCGCGACGCTTCGCCAGGTTGACGATGCGGTCCATCTGATCGGCCTTCGCCATAGGGCAAATGATCGTAGCCGGGGCCCTTTTCCGGGCCCGAACGGGTTCCGACCCGCGAACGCAGCGATCCGCGCTTAGAGGAGTGCCGCGCTGCGCAACCGACGTTCGAAGTGGTGCTCGAGCGTGGCGACCGCGAGCCGCTCGGCGTCGGTGGTGGTGCTGCTCGGCGGCTCGGCCAACGCGCCCCGCAGGTCGCCGCCCAGGACGCGGCGCACGAGGTCGAGGGTCTCCGCCGGGAGACGACGGCCGGTGACGCGTCCGCACGAGGCGCACAGCACGCCGCCCTCGCTGAGGTCGAACGCCGGGAACGGGCCGGTGTCGTCGCTGCAGCGCACACACGCGTCGAGCATCGGGTGGAAGCCTTCGAGCGACAGCAGCTTCCAGAAGAAGGCGGCGCTCACCAGCGGGCTGGGGTCGTCGGCCAACGTGCGCAAGGCCCGCGAGAGCATGAGGTACAGCGCAGGGTTCGCCTCACGGTCCTGCGCGACCTGGTCGGCGGCTTCGAGCATGGAGACGGCGTGGGTGAGGCAGCCGTAGTGCTCGCGGAGCGAGCGGTTGGCGTCGATCGTCTCCACCTGGGTGACGGTGTCGAGTTCGCTGCGACCGCGGTACGCCTGGAACGCAACGTGGCTGGTGGGCTCGAGCCGCGCCCCGAATCGGCTCCCCGGCTTGCGCACCCCTTTGGCGACGCAGCGCACCTTTCCCTGGCCCTGACCGAGGATCGTGACGATGCGGTCGGTCTCGCCGAGCTTGACGCTGCGCAACACCACACCCTGGTCGCGATACAAGCTCATGCTCACATCAGTGTAACTCGCGCTCCGCCACCCACCTCTCTCCGAAATTGCGTGACCATCGCGCGCCATGCGCAGGATCCAAACGCAATTTCGGAGGGTGTTGGGTCGGTCAGGATCCGGGGTCGGGGTCGATGGCGCCGAAGCGGCGTTCGCGGTTCTGGAACTCGGCGATCGCCTCGTACAGGTCCTTGGTGCGGAAGTCGGGCCAGAGCACGTCGGTGAACACGAACTCGGAGTACGCCGACTCCCACAGCAGGTAGTTCGACACGCGGTACTCCCCCGACGTGCGCACCACGAGATCCGGGTCGGGCATGTCGGGCGTGTACAGGTGCCGGCTGACGGTCTTCTCGTCGATCTTGTCGGGCGACAGCTTCCCCGCTGCGACCTCGCGCGCGATCTCGCGCACACCGTCGGTGATCTCGGCGCGACCGCCGTAGTTGAACGCGAACGTGAGCGTCATGCGACGGTTGTGCGCGGTGAGTGCCTCGGTGTCCTCGATGTGCTTCAGCACGCGCCTCGGCACCCGCCCGCCGCGACGGCCGATGAAGCGCACCCGCACGCCGCGCTCGTTGAGATCGTCACGGCGATTCAGCAGGAGCGACTCGTTGAAACGCATGAGGAAGCGCACCTCGTCGATGGGTCGGCGCCAGTTCTCGGTGGAGAACGCATACACCGTCATCCAACGCAGGCCGATCTCGAGCGCGCCGTCGACGGTGTCGAACAACGCTTCCTCACCCGCCGCGTGACCGTCGGTGCGCTTGAGGCCGCGTCGCTGCGCCCAGCGACCGTTGCCATCCATCACGATGGCGACGTGGCGCGGCACCGCCTTCGGATCAAAGCCCTTGGGAAGGTTCGATGCGGCGGCAGTGAACGAGGGGCGGAGGGCCACGGGCCGCAACCTATCTAAGCTCCGCCCGCCATGGCCGACCCGACGCCGAACCCACACATCGACCACACCTCGCTCGACGACGAACGGCCCGCGCACTGGACCGCAGTGCTCAACCCGGCCGCCGGTCGTCGTCGTGGCCGTCGACAGCTCCCGGCCATCGAGGCGGCACTCGCCGCGTCGACGCTCGACGTGGAGGTTCGCGTCACGAGCAGTGCGGCCGACCTCGTCGACACCGCGACCCGAGCGTTTCAACAAGGTCGCGGCGTGATCGCATGTGGCGGCGACGGCACGGTGAGCATGGTCGCCGGCATCGCGGCCGATCACGACGGCGTGCTCGGTGTCATCCCATCAGGCTCGGGCAACGACTTCGTTCGTCAGCTCCTGCTCCCGCGCGGTGACGTGGGCGCCGCGGTGCGCGCGCTGGAGCACGGCGCGGTCCGGCGCGTCGACCTCGGGCGCGCCGAGCCGTTCGGCGGTGCACCGACGTGGTTCACCACCGTGGCCAACGCGGGGTTCGACGCCGAGGCCAATCGCTGGGCGAACACCGTCGGCTCGCTGAGTGGCACACCGCTGTACGTGCTGGCGGTGCTGCGCACACTGCGCGCGTATCGACCACAGCCCGTGCGCGTCACCGTCGACGGCACACCGATCGAGACCGATGCCTGGCTCGTGGCCGTGGCCAACACCCGCAGCTACGCGAGCGGAATGGTGATCGCGCCACACGCGTCGATCGGTGACGGCGAGCTCGACGTGTGCGTGGTGGGGCCAGTGTCGCGCGTCGAGTTCCTGCGCGTGTTCCCCAAGGTGTTCCGCGGCGCGCACGTGCCGCACCCGATGATCACCACCGCGCGCGGTGCCGACATCACGATCGAGTCGCTCGACGACACCGCAGACACGAAGGAACTGTGGGCGAGCGGCGAGCGCGTGGGGCCCCTGCCCGCTCACCTCACCGTGAAGCGCGACGCGCTCCGCGTGATCTGCTGACGCGAGATCCGCCGCTACTTGACGGTGATGGTGCCTTCCATGCCCTGCGCGCGATGGCCGGGCAACGAGCAGTAGAAGGTGTACGTGCCCTTGGCGAGGTCGATCTTCTTGCTGTCGGAGTCACCAGTGCCCACCTCGAGTTGGAAGCCCTGGTAGCCGTTCGCGAACACGAGGTCGTGCAGACCCGCGGTGCTCTCGAGCGTGATCTCCGCGATCCCTGGCTTGGCCTTGATCTTGTCGGGCGTGAACGAGAAGTTCTTCGCGGAGATCTCGATCTGCTCGGTGGCTTCGCCCTTCGGTTCGACGTACGCCTTGCCGCCACCACCATCGTCACCGCCGCCACCACACGCGACGAGCAGCAGCGCCATGAGCAACGCGCTCGTGAGCAGGCCCGAGGTTCGACGAAGGCGTCGCACCGTCACGCGGCGGGACCGACGGTGACCGTGCCTTCCATGCCCGCCGCCGCGTGGCCCGGGATGGTGCAGTAGATGTCGTAGACACCCTCTTTGAGCTCCACCTTGCCCGACTGCGGCTTGCCGGGCGGCGAGTGCAGCTCGAACCCGGCGAGCGACGCCTCACGGAACGCGAGCGTGTGGCTCGGTTCGCCCGTGTAGTCGATCTGCACGACGCCGGCGGTGGCGGCGAAGTTGGACTTGAACGGGACGCTGTCGAAGGTGAGACCCGCGCCGGCCT
>JBEVLJ010000137.1:0-12984 GCA_040509195.1 Acidimicrobiia bacterium | reverse complement strand
GCGTGTGGGTCGTCTAACAGGGTGGCCTGAGAGTCGTCGGTCATGAGAGATCCATCGCGATGGTGACGTCGCCGTCACTCGAAACGACGTCGTCGTGGGGCAACCCATCGAAGAGCTCGTGAAAGCTCGCCAGCTCGGGCGCGTGTTGCTTGCGCTCCCACTCGCGCCAGCGGTCGCGAGCACCTCGGGCGTCGGGGTCGGTGTAGGTGCGCCACGGCTGCGTCCACGCACCCGGCTCGCCGGTCACGCACGGGAACAGGCCGTGCTCGATGCCGTCGACGATGCCGCGCAACCAGTGGTCGAAGGCGCGCTCGTACGCAGGTGTGAACGGCAATTCGCGCCACGCGAACTTCTGCTTCGTGCTCACGTACCAGTACGCCGCGCTCACCGAGGTGTCGCCGTCGCCGAACGCCGCGCGCGCGGCTCGCGCGTACACGGGCAGCTGCAACGCGAGCCCTTCACGCTGGGAACCGGTCTTGTAGTCGATCACCAGGATCTCGCCGTGCTCACCGCGATCCACACGGTCTGCCGCGCCGCGGAACCGCAAGGTGCGACCGTCGGACAGGGGATACGTGAGCGCGGGGAGGCGCGCGTCGCGCAGCCCGAAGCGCATCTCGGTCGCGACTGGTGTGCGAAGGTCGAGCGCGCGACCGTTGTCGTCCTCGCCGAGCCAGCGGTCGAGCTCGGCCGCGAGTCGACGTTGGTCACGGTCCCAGAACACGCGACGACCGGTGAGCCCGTGTGCGGCGTAGACCGCGCCGTGCTCGGCCGCGAGCTCCTGGAGACGTTGGCGATCTCGAGGCGTCCACGGCGAACCCGGTGCAGGCGCGCCTTCCGGCCGTGCCAGCACCTCGGTGAGGAAGGCGTCGAGGATCTCGTGCACGAGGCGGCCACGATCGAGTGCGGACAGCTCCCACACCTCTTCGGGGAGCTCCGCGATCTCGACGCGCAGGAGTTGCTCCATCAGGTAGTCGAACGGCGACGCCGCCCACGTCTCCAACCGAGTCGGCGACACCACGACGTCGTCGGCCGTGGGGCTGGGCACCGCGAGTGCGGAGAGGTTGCCGTCGAAGCGGGTGAACGCGTCGCTCGCGCGCGCGACGATGCAGTCGATGCCGAGATGCAGCGCACGATCGACGGCACGCAACGGATGATCCGCGAGGCGGCCACCGGCGCGTGTGTGATCGAGCAGGACGCGCAATCGGTGCTCTTGTGCGGTGGCCGGGAACGTGACACGCGCGACGCCTGCGGTGAACGACGGCACCACGGTGAGCCACGGCGCAGGATTCGTGAGGAGCTCCTCGGCGGTGAGCCGTTGCCCGCTCAGTGCTTCGACGGTGTCGATCAGAAAGCGTGACGGCGTGCGTTCGGTGGTGCGACGGAGGTCGCCGCGGGGGAACGTGAGCACGCGCCGCGGCGCCGACGCGAGCGCGGCGAGGAAGTTCCGGTGGTCCTCGTGGACCCGCGACGCGCGGAGTGCGAGCGCACCGTCGGTCGCGCGCCGATCGGCGTCTGGGAGCAGTGAGTCGTCACGCACGCGCGCCGGGAACGTGCCCTCGGCCAGCCCGCACACCACGACCACGTCGAGGTCGAGCCCCACGCCCATCGCGACGGGGCCGACCAGCACGCCGGTGCCGAGACGCCCGACGCGGCCGAGGTCGGCGTCGAGCTCGTGCCCGAGGGTGCGCCGGAACACGTCGAGACCGGGTGCCGGCTCCACTGCGTCGAGCCCGGCGAGCCGTTCGAGCGCGGCTTCCACCTTGTCGGCGGCCCGTTGCTCCGCTTCGGGCCAGGAGTCGCGGCGATCGGCCCGCGCCAGCCTGGTGTCGATCAAGTGCTGCGCCCACTCGGCCAGCGCGCGCCAGCTGGTGCCGGGTGCCGCGCCGGCCGCGAGCTCGGCGCGCACTTCGGCGACGAACGCGCGCAAGTCGCGTGCCTCGCCGAGGTCGTGTTCGTAGCGCTCAGGGCGCGGATCGCGGTCGGTGCGGTCGCGCTCCGCGGCGAGCTCGTGCTCGAGGCGGTCGATCTCGCGGCCGAGCGCGTCGTTCCACTGCGAGGCGCCGCGCACGATCCCCGCGTCGCGACTGAGTCGTTCCCACCGCGCCGAGTGCACCTCGCGCCCATCGCGCTGATACACCGACGCGCCGGCGAGCAACGCCATCACATCGTGACGGTGGAAGTCGCGATCGGGGAGCGCGAGCAGCCCGAGCAGCGACGACCCGAGCACGCTCTGCGCCAGCGTGCGCACCGCGGTGCCGTTGTGTGGGATTCCCGCGGCGTCGAGCTGCTCGTGCAGGAGGCGCGCGTACGGTTCGGCCGCGCCGACGAGGACCGCGATGCGCTCGCCGGGTACGCCAGCGCGCATCGACTCGATGATGAGCCGCACCACGGCGCGCACCTCGTCGTCGGGATCCGATGCCGACAGCACTTCGTGCGCGTGCACCGGTGTGCGGTCCCACGCGCGGTCGTGGTGCGCAACGGCGACGCGCGCGACCGACTCGCGCACGGACGCGTCGGCGCGCGCCACGCCCGAGACTCCTGCGATCACGGTGACGGGTACGGTGTCGCCGAGGGCGCGCACCAACCGTGCCGACGGCTCGTGCAAGTCCTGCGGCAGGTACAGCACGAGTGTGCCGAGGTCGGTGAGCACGCCGGTGCCCGACGCGATGGCGTGCACCGCGGCGTCCATGAGGTCGCGTTCGTCGAACCAGTCGGGCGCGAGCATGCGCCGCGCCGCACTGACGATGCGCACCACCTCGGTGGCGCGTGGCCCGGTGC
This sequence comes from Acidimicrobiia bacterium, assembly GCA_040509195.1. Lineage (GTDB taxonomy): Bacteria > Actinomycetota > Acidimicrobiia > IMCC26256 > DASPTH01 > DASUMF01. Next base: position 10,206 of record JBEVLJ010000137.1, on the reverse strand, counting down.
GGCGGAGCGCGTCGAGCGCGGTGTCGTCGCACTGCGCGAGCTCGCGTGACGCATCGACCAAGGCTCGTTCGGTGGCAGGGTGCGCAGCGACCGCGGCAAACATTCCCGGCTGCTTGCTCAGCACCTGTCGGATGGCCGCGGCCGACACGGGGGTCGACACCGGGCGCCGGCCCTGGGCCGCCAGCGACGGCGCGCCGAGCAGCTCGGCAAGGCGATACACGGTGAGGAAGGTGACCGCCGCCACGCCGGTGGTGCCGTCGACGAGGGATCTGAGGGCGCCGGACCCGAGAAGCCGCCGGGCGGTCACCCCGATTGCGTTGGTGGGCACCACCACGGTGACCGGCTCGAGGGGGTCGCCGTGCTTGGCCGCCGCGACCGCGTCGCGCAGGGCCTGAGCCGCGGGCGCACCGTGGGGCGCGGTCACCAGCTCGACAGGCATCCGCTCGACGGTCACTGCCGGATCGTACGACGAGGGTGTGACACGAATCGTCCTGTGCCGCCGTCCTCGTGCGCCGTCCCGTCCCGTGCCCTGCCTCGAACGTGCGCGACCATGCAGACGTGCCCGCCTCGCCCGCCTCGATCGACCAGCATCGTCACTCGGGCAGGCGGCGCCTCGTGCTCGCCGGGGTCGGCGGTGCCGTCACCGCGCTCGTCGTGTCGTGGGTCGCGCCCTGGCAGCTCACCATCCTCCTGGCGTTCGACGTCGCGGCGATCGCTGTCGTCGTGCGGTCCTGGGCCCACGCGTTCAACATGACCCCGGCCGACACGCGCTCGTACTCCACCGTCGAAGACAACAGCCGGACCCTTGCCGACATCGTGCTGCTCGCGGCGTGCGTGGTGAGCCTGGTCGGGGTCGCGCTGGCGTTCGTGAAGGCCAACGAAGGCTCGAGCAGCGAGGAGATCGTGCTGAAGGTCGCGGGGATCACGTCGATCCTGCTCGCCTGGCTCCTGGTGCACACGATCTATGCGTTCAAGTACGCGCACGCGTACTACCTCGATCCGATCGGCGGCATCGACTTCAAGTCGAAGGGCGACGACGAGGCCCCCGACTACCGCGACTTCGCATACGTCGCGTTCACCGTCGGCATGACGTATCAGGTCGCTGACACCGATGTCACGCATCGAACGGTGCGCCACCTCGTGCTCGGCCACGCGTTGTTGTCGTTCGTGTTCGGTGCGGTGATCCTGGCCACCGTCGTCAACCTGATCGCCGGCCTGTTGAACAGCTGACCGGCGTAAGGTGGCGCGATGGGGCGTGACATGCAGGTCGCGGATTCGCTCCTCGACCTCGTCGGCAACACGCCGCTCGTGCGGCTCGGTCGGGTGGGTGCGCACCTTTCGTGCGATCTGATCGCGAAGGTGGAGCTGCTCAACCCCGGCGGCAGCGTGAAGGATCGCCCCGCGGTCGCGATGATCGACGCGGCGGAGCGCGACGGCCTGTTGCAACCCGGCGGCGTGATCGTGGAGCCCACGTCGGGCAACACGGGCGTCGGGCTCGCCATCGTTGCCGCGCAGCGGGGCTACTCGTGCATCTTCGTGATGTCCGACAAGATGAGCAACGAGAAGGTGTCGTTGCTGCGCGCGTACGGCGCGGAGGTGGTGGTGTGCCCGACTGCGGTGCCGCCCGAGCACCCCGACTCGTACTACTCGGTGGCTGACCGCTTGACGCGCGAGACGCCGGGCGCCTTCCGTCCGGATCAGTACTCCAACCCGGCGAACCCGATCGAACACGACGGTTCGACGGGTCCGGAGTTGTGGGCGCTGAGGGCGGGTCGCGTCACGCACTTCGTCGGGGGGATGGGCACCGGCGGCACGATCACCGGCGTGGGGCGCGCCTTGAAGGCGCGCAACCCGAAGGTGCAGATCGTCGGCGCCGATCCCGAAGGTTCGGTGTACTCCGGCGGCACCGGCCGTCCGTATCTCACCGAAGGCGTGGGTGAAGACTTTTGGCCCACCACGTACGACCCGTCGATCGTCGATCGCGTCGTGATGGTGTCGGACGCGGAGGCGTTCGCGGCGGCGCGGCACGTCACGCAACAGGAAGGCCTGCTCATCGGTGGGTCATGCGGCACCGCGGTGCACGCGGCGTTGGTGGTGGGGGAGGAGCTCGGCCCCGACGACGTGGTCGTGGTGTTGCTGCCCGACTCCGGACGCAACTACCTGTCGAAGATCTTCGACGACGAGTGGATGACGCGCTACGGCTTCCTGCGCAGTCCGGGCGGCGAGGGTGGTGTCACCGCGGGCGACGTGCTCGCGGCGAAGGACGGCTCGATCCCCGAGCTCGTGGTGATCACCGACGACGTGTCGGCGCGCGACGCGTTCGCGCGCATGCGTGAGCTCGGCGTGTCGCAGCTGATCGTGTCGGTGTCGACCGAGCCGCCGCTCGCCGCGAAGGAGATCTCGGGCATGGTCTCGGAGCTTCCGCTCATGGACAAGGCGTTCGTCGATGGTGCCGCGCTCGACCGTCCGGTGCGCGACGTGATGGAGCCCGCGCCGCCGATGGTGGGCGTGGGGGAGACCGTGAGTGACGTGGTCGAGCGACTCGAACGTTGCGCCGCGGTGCTCGTGCTCGACGGCGGCCACCCTGTCGGCATCCTCACTCGCGCCGACGTGCTCACCTTCCTCGCGGCGAGGACGGCATAGCCAGTCGTCATGGACCATTTCGAGACGCGCGCCATCCACGATGGGCAGCCGCCCGATCCCACCACCGGCGCGGTCGTGCCACCGATCTCGTTGTCGTCGACGTTCGTGCAGTCGGCGGTGGGGGAGCACGCGGGCTTCGAGTACGCCCGCTCGGCCAACCCGACACGCCAGGCCTACGAGCTGTGCCTCGCGTCGTTGGAAGGCGCGGAGTTCGGCTTCGCGTTCGCGAGCGGCATGGCCGCGGAAGACGCGGTGTTGCGCACGCTCGCGCCCGGCGATCGCGTGCTGCTGCCCACCGACGCGTACGGCGGCACGTATCGCCTCGTGTCCACCGTGATGGCCGCGAGTGGGATCGATTGGAGCGCGGCTGATCTCACCGATGTCGCCGCACTCGCGGGCGACTGGATCGACGGCACGCGCATCGTGTGGGTCGAAACACCCACCAACCCAACGCTCACCGTCGTTGACATCGCTGCCGTGTGCGAGGTCGCGCATGCGCACGGTGCGCTCGTCGTGGTCGACAACACGTTCGCCACGCCGTACTTGCAACAACCACTCGCGCTCGGCGCCGACGTGGTGGTGCACTCCGCGACCAAGTACCTCGGCGGTCACTCCGACGTGGTGGGAGGGTTCGCGTGCACGTCCGACGCCGCAGTCGCCGACAAGCTGCGCTTCCTCCAGAATGCGACCGGCGCAGTGCCCGGTCCGTTCGACTGCTATCTGGTGTTGCGCGGCATGAAGACGCTCGCAGTGCGCATGGATCGTCATTGCGCGAACGCGCGCGAGATCGCCGACCTGCTCGACGGTCATCCCGCGGTTGCGCGCGCGTTGTACCCGGGGTTGCCGAATCACCCGGGCCACGACATCGCCCGTCAGCAGATGCGCGACTTCGGCGGCATGGTGTCGTTCATCGCCGCGGGCGGTGAAGACGCCGCGCTCGACGTGGTCGCGCGCACGCGCCTGTTCGCGTTGGCCGAGTCACTCGGCGGTGTCGAGTCGCTCATCGAACACCCCGCGCGCATGACGCACGCGTCGGCGTCTGACTCTCCACTCGCCGTCGACCCGGGCCTCGTGCGCATCTCTGTCGGCATCGAGCACGTCGACGACCTGCTCGCCGACCTCGCGCACGCGCTCGACTCCGTGGCCTGACCCCGCCCTCCCCCGTCCCCGACTTTCTGACGTTCCACCGCGCCATGACGCGGTCAAGCGTCAGAAAGTCGAGGGTGGGAAGGGTCAGGGTCAGGGTCAGGTGAGGGCGGCGCGGATGATGCGGCCGACGGCGTCGGCCTCCACGAGGAAGCCGTCGTGGCCGGAGATCGTCTGGACCACTTCGACGGCCGATGCCGTGGGGATCAGCTCACCGAGCTCCTGCTGCAACCGCAGCGGGTACAGGCGGTCCGACGACATCCCTGCGATGGTCACCTCCGCGGTGATGGTGGCGAGCGCCGCGGCGATGCCACCCCGACCGCGGCCGACGTCGTGATGGTTCATCGCCTCCGACAACACGAGGTACGAGTTGGCGTCGAACCGATGCACCAACTTGTCGCCGTGGTGTTCGAGGTAGCTCTCGACCGCGTAGCGCCCGCCGTCGAACGGGTCTTCACTGAGCTGGTGATCGCGTCCGAAGCGTGCCGCGAGCTCGAGCTCCGATCGATAGCTGATGTGCCCGATGCCGCGCGCGAGCGACATCCCCTCGTGGGGCCCGTCGCCCGGCGCGGCGTCGTAGTAGTTGCCGCCGCGCCACTTCGGGTCGGCGCGGATGGCGCGCATCTGCACGCTGCACAGCGCGATCTCCTCGGCCGTCGCTTGCGCGCCGACCGAGATCACCACCGCGCGCGCGACGCGATCAGGGTGGCCGACGGCCCACTCGAGCACGCGCATGCCGCCCATCGAGCCACCGACCACGGCGGACCAACGATGGATGCCGAGCGCGTCGGCCAACGCGACTTCGAGCGCGACCTGGTCGCGGATCGTGATGCGCGGGAAGAGCGACCCCCACTCTGCGCCGTCCTCGCTCAACGAGCTCGGCAGGATCGACGACGGACCGGTCGTGCCCTGACACCCGCCGAGCACGTTGGGGCACACCACGAAGAAGCGGTCGGTGTCGATCGCCGCGCCGGGTCCGATCGTGCCGTCCCACCAGCCGACTTCGGCGTGACCCGGCCCGGCCGGCCCCGCGGCGTGGCTGTCGCCGGTGAGTGCGTGCAGCACGAGCACCGCGTTCGACGCGTCGGGCGCGAGCGCGCCCCACGTCTCGTAGGCCACGCGCACCTCGGGCAGCGCGCCGCCCGCTTCGAGCGCGAAGGGCTCGTCGAGTTCGAGGAACTGCCGTCGCCCGGGATCGTCGCCCTCCTGCCAGGCCCCGGTGACGGGGGGCACTGGGTCGACGAGGGAGGGGTCGAGTGCAGGCGGCTCGGAGCTCGTCACTTCTCCTTGGCGGCGCGGAAGCCGGCGTCGAGGTCGGCGAGGATGTCGTCGAGGCTCTCGATTCCGACCGAGAGACGCACCAGGTCTTCCGACACGCCGGTGCTCATCTGCTCCTCCACGTCGAGCTGCTGGTGCGTGGTCGTTGCGGGATGGATGGCGAGGCTGCGCACGTCACCCACGTTGGCGAGGTGGCTGTGCAACTCCAGTGAGTCGACGAACGCCTGCCCGGCTTCCACGCCGCCCTCGATGCCGAACGCGACGATCGCGCCCGCGCCGTTGGGCAGGTACTGCTGCGCGCGCTCGTGCCACGGACTCGACGCGAGCCCGGGGTACTTCACCCACGTCACTTCGTCGCGCGCCTCGAGCCACTGCGCGACCGCGAGCGCGTTCTGCGAGTGACGTTCCATGCGCAAGCTCAACGTCTCGAGCCCTTGGAGGAACAGGAACGAGTTGAACGGCGAGAGCGCCGGACCGATGTCGCGCTGATACTGCAAGCGCGCCTTGAGGATGTACTGCGCGGGCCGCAGCGGTTCGGGAAGTTGCGAGAAGATCACGCCGTGGTAGCTCGGGTCGGGTTCGGTGAAGCCCGGGAACTTGCCGCCCGCCACGTAGTCGAACTTCCCGCCGTCGACGATGATGCCGCCGATCGACGTGCCGTGACCGCCGATGAACTTCGTCGCCGAGTGCACCACGATGTCGGCGCCGTGCTCGAGCGGTCGGCACAGGAACGGCGACGCGAGCGTGTTGTCGATCACGAGCGGCACACCTGCTTCGTGCGCGACGGCGGCGACACCCTCGAAGTCGAACACGTCACCCTTCGGGTTGCCAATCGACTCCCCGTAGAACGCCTTCGTGTTCGGGCGCACCGCAGCACGCCACGCGTCGAGGTCGTCCGGGTCGTCGATGAAGCTGACCTCCACGCCGAACTTCGGCAACGTGTAGTGCAGCTGGTTGTACGTGCCGCCGTACAGCGAGGCCGACGACACGATGTGGCCGCCGTTCTCGGCGAGGTTCATCAACGCGACGAACTGCGCGGCCTGGCCACTGGCGACGGCCAGCGCGCCCACGCCACCTTCCAACGCGGCGACGCGGTCTTCGAACGCAGCCTGCGTCGGGTTCATGATGCGCGTGTAGATGTTGCCGAGCTCGGCGAGTCCGAACAGCGCCGCCGCGTGCGCGGTGTCGCGGATCACGAAGCTCGTGGTCTGGTAGATCGGCACCGCCCGCGCCCCGGTGGTGGGATCGGGCGCGGTGCCCGCGTGCACCTGCTTGGTCTCGAATCCCCAGCTCTCCGACATGGTGTGCTCCGATCGGTCAGACGTGGTGAGCACGCTACGCCCGAAAACCCGACCAATCAACTCGGATTTCCGCAGGGCGCCCCGAAACTGCGTCCGTCGCCGACGGAATTCGGCTGTCTGGGACGCAGTTTCGAGGGGGCTGGGCGCGGTGGAACCACGGAGAGTGCTGGGTAGCCTGACGAGGTGGCGCACGTCGTGGAGCTGCTGGGCGGCCGGTACGAGCTCGAGGAGCAGATCGGCTCGGGAGGAATGGGCGAGGTGTATCGCGCCCGCGATCTCCTGCTCGACCGGGTCGTGGCGGTCAAGCGACCCACCGAGCCCTTTGCCGGCAGCGCTCGCGAGCGGTTCCGGCGCGAAGCTCGCTCCGCGGCCCGGCTCAATCACCCGCACGTGGTCGCCGTCTACGACACCGGTGACGACGGCGACTCCGCGTACCTCGTGATGGAGCTCGTCGAAGGCCGCAGCCTCCGCGAGCTGCTGCGCGAGCAGGGCACGCTCACGCCGATGGAGACGGCGCGCGTCGGCGCGCAGATCGCCGACGCGCTCGCGCACGCGCACAGCAAAGGCATCGTGCACCGCGACGTGAAGCCGAGCAACGTGCTGCTCACCACCACCGGTTCGGTGAAGGTCACCGACTTCGGCATCGCGCATTGGGCTGCGGCCGACACGATCACCGACCCTGGCGTCGTCATCGGCACCGCGGGCTACCTCGCGCCCGAGCAGGTCGCCGGCAACACGGCCGACGCGCGCTCCGACATCTATTCGCTCGGCGTCGTGCTCACCGAGTTGCTCACGGGCCAACGCGAGCCCGACGGTCTCCGCGAGCTCGATCACGCGGCCGACGAGCTGCGTCTGGTCGTGCTTCGCGCGCGCGAGAGCGAACCGTCGGCCCGCTATGCGCGCGCGACCGAAGCGCGCGAGGCGTTGCGCGTCTGCGCGCGCACGACGGATGGCATCCCGGCGATCGATCCCGCGCGCATCAGCGCGCCGGCCGAGCCGCGCACCGGCATCGTCGTCGACGTCGGCACCGCGACGGCCGCGGGGCTCGGCCGAACGGTCGTCGTGCAGACCGGAACCGTGGCCACGCCGACGAAGGTGATCCCACCGCCTCGTCGTCCGCCCACCGACGCGCCGGCGCCCCGTCTGCCGACCCCTCCCGCGCGCGCGACGACAGCACCTGCACCCGCAACGGCCGTCGCGGCGGTACCGGTCGCCACGCCCGTGCTCTCGGCGGGCAAACCCACCAAGACCAAGGCCACCAAGACCAAGGCCACCAAGGCGAAGGCGCCGCGTCGGTGGCGCATGTCGCACCTGGCCTGGTTGGTCGCGGCGCCGGTGGCCGTGGCGCTCGCCGCCGCGGGCGCGCTGGCCTACACCCAGCTCACCGCGAAGCCCGACGTGACGGTGCCGTCCGCGGTCGGCCAAGACCAGGACGCCGCGACCGCTGCGCTCCGCACCGCGGGCTTCGACGTGGAGACGGTCCTGCGACCTTCGGCGATCCCTGGTGGGATCGTGTTGGCGCAGCGACCGCGCGACGGGAAACGCATTCCCGAAGGCGACACCGTGCGCATCTTCGTGAGCGACGTCAAGGCGGAGATGCCCGACCTGTTCGGCATCAACGAGGTCGACGCGGCAACGTCGTTGCGCAACCTCGGCCTGGTGAACGTCGCGTACGTCGACCGGTTCACCGACGCCGCCGATCCGGGCAGCGTGGTCGCGAGCGATCCGCTCGCGCACCAGTTCGCGTTGAAGAGCGGCACGGTGACGCTCACGATCGCGCGCGACACCACGGTCCGCATGCCTGAGGTGCGCAGCTTCTCGGAGGCCGACGCGCGCGCCAAACTCGAGTTTGCGGGCTACGCGGTCGTAGTCGCGCGCGCAAGCAGTCGCACGGTGCCGGTCGGGTCCGTGATCAGCGGGAGCCCAGCGGTGTCGTCGATCGGCACGCGCGGTGACACCGCCACGCTCAAGGTGTCGACCGGCCCGCCGCTCGTCTCGGTGCCGAACGTGGTGGGCGAAGACGCCGACGATGCGCGCGACGATCTCGAGGGCCGCGGTCTCGTGGTGAACGAGGTGACCGTCGCCATCACCTCCGGCAGCTCCGGCAAGGTGATCTCGCAGGACCCGACCGGCGGCCAGCTCGCCGAGGGCTCGACCGTCACCATCAACGTGGGACGGCGCACCAGGTGAAAGTAGTTCGCACAGCTAATTAGTTCTGCTAAACTCATGGCATGACACCGCCACGACCCGCTGCTGCGCCGGCCGCACCGGCCCCGACGGCACCCGCGCCGGTCGACGATTCCCCGGCCGCCCTCGCCGTTCGTCTGCGCATGGCCGTGGCACGCGTGCATCGACGCGCGCGCACGGAAGCCGTCGCCGATGGCGACGACGTCAGCGCCTCGCGCTTCGCCGCGCTGGCCACCATCCAGAAGCGTGGCCCGATCACACTCGGCGAGCTCGCGGCCGAGGAGCAGGTGCAGCCACCGAGCATGACGCGCATCGTGGCTCGCCTCGAAGGGCAAGGGTTGGTGGAACGCGCCGTCGATCCCGACGATCGACGCGTGGCGCGCGTCGAGATCACGCCCGCAGGTGCCGAGCTGCTCGCGATCACGCGCACCCGTCGCAACGCGTTCCTCGCGCAGCGCATCGAACGGTTCACCGACGACGAGCGCGTCGCGCTCGCCGCCGCGCTCCCGTTGCTGGAGCGCATCCTCGAAGACGACTGAAGTCACGCACATGGCCACCGCACGCTCCTTCGCTTCCACGACTTTTCGTTCGCTGCGCACGCGCAATTACAAGCTCTTCTTCTTCGGGCAGGGAGCGTCGCTCATCGGCACGTGGGCGCAGACGATCGCGCTCGGCTGGCTCGTGCTCAAGCTCTCGGACGACAGCGGCGTCGCAGAAGGTATTGCGATCTCGCTGCAATTCCTCCCGACCCTGCTCCTCAGCGCGTACGGCGGTGTGATCGCCGACCGCTTCGACAAGCGCAAGATCCTCATCATCACGCAGTCGATGCAGGCGATGATCGCTGCGACGCTCGGTCTGGTCGTGATCGCCGGAGTCGCCAACCTCTGGATCGTGTACACGATGATCCTGCTGTTCGGCTTCGCACAGTCGATCGACAACCCGACGCGCTTGGCGTTCGTCGGTGAGATGGTCGGTCCCGACGACCTCTCGAACGCGGTGGCGTTGAACAGCAGCCTGTTCCAGGTCGCGCGCATCATCGGTCCGGTCATTGCCGGCGTGCTCATCGTGCTGATCGGCACCGGTCCGTGCTTCATCGTGAACGCGGTGTCGTACGTGGGGGTGATTCTGGCGCTGATGGCGATGGACGGCGCCGCCTTGCACCGCGGCGAGCCGGTCGCGAAGGAGAAGGGCCAGATTCGTGCGGGTTTCCGCTACGTCTGGCGCACGCCCGAGCTGCGGTTGCTGCTGCTGCTCACGGCGATCGTGGGCACCCTGGCGATGAACTATCCGGTCGTGATGCCGCTGATTGCGAAGATCACGTTCCAGGGCGGCCCCGGTGTGTACAGCGTGATGACCATCGCGATGGGCGTGCCTGCGTTGGTCGGTGGGCTGCTGATCGCGCATCGCGCCGACGCGGGCGAGTCGGTGTTGTTCAAGTCGGGACTGTGCTTCGGCGCTGCGATCATCATCGCGTCGCTGGCGCCCACGCTCGGGTTCTTCCTCCTCTTCATCATGGCTGTCGGCGCCAGCCAGATCGTCTTCATGTCCACGTGCAACACGATGGCGCAGTTGCGCTCCGACCCGCTCATGCGTGGCCGGGTGATGTCGGTGTACGTGATCGCCGTGCTCGGCAGCACGCCGATCGGCGGGC
>JBEVLJ010000136.1:0-4528 GCA_040509195.1 Acidimicrobiia bacterium | reverse complement strand
GGCCTCGCCGTGGTTCCTCGTGTTCGTCTGTGCGCTCGCACTCGTGGTGCAGGCCGCGGTCGACCATGGCCTCGGTGACGCCGCGCAGCAGGCGATCCCCGACGGATCGGGCCTCGACGCGCTGCTCGCGATCGCGGTGATCGCCGCGGTGCTCGCGAACCTGGTGAACAACGTGCCGGCGACGCTGGTCCTGCTCGCGGCCCTGAGCGCGACGCACAGCGCGACGCCCGCGCGGCTGCTCGCGGTGTTGATCGGCGTGAACATCGGCCCGAACCTCACCTACACCGGATCGCTGGCCACGATCCTGTGGCGCAAGCTCGTCGCCGCCGCCCAAACCGAACCGAGACAGTGGTCGTTCTACGGCGCGGCCCTCCTCACCACCCCACCCGCGCTCGTCCTCGCGACCGTCGCGCTCTGGTGCACGCTGCAGGTGTTCGGCTGACGGGCATATGAGGGGACGTCAGAGGTCGGCGAGTGCAGCCGCCGCGCGATCGGCGGCGGTGGTGATGCTGGTCACGAGATCTGCATCCGCATCAGACTCGGCGTCGCCCATCGCGCCGGCGGCGAACCGCGCGCGCACGCCGTCCATGATGCAGGCCATGCGCCAGTGTGCGAACGCGAGGTAGTAGGGGAGCGACGACAGATCGCGACCCGACCTCTCGGCGTAGCGTGCGATCAACTCCTCACGGGTCGGGAACCCGGGCATCGACGTGACGCTGAACGTGTCGACGACGGGCTGCGGGTGGTGAGGGTCGTGCCAGTACATGATGAACGCACCGACGTCGGCGAGTGGATCGCCGAGGGTGCACAGCTCCCAGTCGAGCACCGCCGCCACGTGCGCGTCGTCGCCGATCATCGTGTTGTCGATGCGGTAGTCGGCGTGCGCGATCGCGGCCGGTCCTTGCTCGGGGATCCGCGCGGCGAGCAACTCGTACGTCGCAGGCAACCCGTAGTCGCTCACCTCGATGCCCGTATCGCGCTGTTGCTGCTGCGACGCCTCGAACTGGCCCGACCATCGCTTCAGCTGTCGGGCGATGTAGCCCTCGCGTCGCGCGAGGTCACCCAGCCCGACGGCGTCGATGTCGACCGCGTGGATCTCCACCATCACGTCGACCAGGTCCTCGGCGATCGTGCGTCGCGCCGCCTCGTCGAACTTCGCGTCGACGAGCGACGGCGACGTGAGGATCGAGCCCTCCACGAAGTCCATCACGTAGAACGGCGCGCCATTCACGTAGGTGTCGGTGCACATGCCGAGCGCGGTCGGCACCGGCACCGGGGTGTCGCGCAGCGCAGAGATGATCCGGTGCTCGCGCCCCATGTCGTGCGCACTCGCGAGCACGTGACTCAGCGGCGGTCGTCGCAGCACGAGACGACGCCCGGTGGCGTCGGTGACGCGGTACGTGAGGTTCGAGCGACCACCGGCGATCAGCTCGAACGTGAACGGCGCGGCCGTACCTTCGATGTTGGCGACCAGCCAGTCGGTGACCGGCGCGACATCGATCCCCGGCGGGACCGACTGAGCTTCACCCATCTCATCGACCCCATCCGTCGTGGCCATGCGCTGCATTCGACCACATCGAACGCCGCCAAATTCGGTTTCGACGCCTCGGGGTCGCTCAAGTAATCTGGATCAGCTCGCAGCGAGGCCAACGTCGTCCCCTCTGCGCCACAGGTCAGTTCTGGCCAACCAGTTTCCGGCCACGCAGTCGCGCGGTCGTCACGTGTGGATGAGGATGACGAAGCCCCACGAGTCCAACGCGCCCCTCGGCGTTCCGTTCAGCGCTCTCCCGGCCAAGTCCGGGCTCTACGACCCGCGCTTCGAACACGACGCCTGCGGGGTGTCGTTCATCGTCGACATCCAGGGTCGTCAGAGCCGGAAGCTCGTGGCCAGCGCGCTCGACGCCCTCTGCAACCTCGACCACCGCGGTGCGTCCGGCGCGGAGGTCAACACCGGCGACGGTGCCGGCATCCTCCTCCAGGTTCCCGACCGCTTCCTCCGCGACGTCGTCCCGTTCGAGCTCCCGGCCGCCGGTGCGTACGGCGTCGGCCTCGCGTTCTTGCCGCTCGACCCCACCGACGCGGAGAAGACCGCGGCGCGCGTCGAGCAGATCGTCGACGAGGAGGGTCTTCGTCTCCTGGGATGGCGCGAGGTACCCGTCGACGCGTCGATGCTCGGGCCGACGGCTCGCAGCGTGATGCCGCAGTTCCGTCACGTGTTCGTCGACGACCCGGCCGGCGCCACGGGTGTCGAGCTCGACCGCAAGCTGTTCATCGTGCGCAAGCGCTGCGAGCACGAGGTGCTCGACGCGCAGTTCGGCGCGGCCGACACCGAGGCCAACGGCGCCATCTACTTCCCGTCGTTCTCGTCGCGCACCCTCGTGTACAAGGGCATGCTCACCACGCCACAGCTCGGCGAGTTCTTCCTCGACCTCGCCGACGAGCGCGTCGAGTCGGCCCTCGCGTTGGTGCACAGCCGCTTCTCCACGAACACCTTCCCGTCGTGGCCGCTCGCGCACCCGTATCGCGTGGTCGCGCACAACGGTGAGATCAACACCGTGCAGGGCAACCGAAACTGGATGCGCGCGCGCGAAGCGATGATGGACTCCGCGCTGCTGCCCGGCTTGGAGCGGGCGTACCCGATCTGCACGCCCGGGGCGTCCGACACCGCGAGCTTCGACGAGTGCCTCGAGCTTCTCTCGCTCGGTGGTCGTCCGATCTGGCACTCGGTGCTGATGATGATCCCGGAGGCGTGGGAGAACCACGCCACCATGACGCACGACAAGCGTGCCTTCTACCGCTACCACTCGTCGCTCATGGAACCGTGGGACGGCCCCGCGTCGATCGCGTTCACCGATGGCACGGTCATCGGTGCGGTGCTCGACCGCAACGGACTGCGACCGAGTCGCTTCTGGGTCACCGACGACGACTGGGTGATCATGGCCAGCGAGACCGGCGTGGTCGACGTCGAGCCGTCACGCGTGGTGCAGAAGGGCCGCCTGCAGCCGGGCAAGATCTTCCTGGTCGACACCGCGCAGGGACGCATCGTCGGCGACGAGGAGATCAAGAGCGCGCTCGCCGCCGAGCACCCCTACGGCGACTGGCTCGACCAGGGCCTGGTGCACCTGTCTGATCTTCCGGACCGTGAGCACCACGTTCCCACCCACGAGTCGGTGATCCGCCGCCAGGAGACGTTCGGGTACACCCACGAAGATCTCAAGCTGCTGGTCGCACCCATGGCGCGCACCGGTGGTGAGGCGCTCGGCTCGATGGGCACCGACACGCCGATTGCGGTGCTGTCGAAGCGGCCGCGCATGTTGTTCGACTACTTCGCGCAGCAGTTCGCGCAGGTCACCAACCCGCCGCTCGACGCGATCCGAGAAGAGCTCGTCACCTCCCTGTCGTGCACGATCGGCGCCGAGGGCAACCTGCTCGAACCCACGCCCGAGTCGTGCGTGCAGATCACGTTGTCGTATCCGGTGATCGACAACGACGAGCTGGCGAAGCTCATCCACATCGATCACGACGGCGACCGTCCCGAGTTCCGTTCGCACGTGATCTCCGGTCTCTATCGCGTCGCCGGCGGTGGCGACGCGTTGCGGGACGCGCTCGATCGCGTGCGCAACGAAGCGTCGGCCGCGATCGCCGATGGCAACCGCATCCTGGTGTTGTCGGATCGCGACTCCGACGCCGAGTGGGCACCGATCCCGTCGCTCCTGCTCACCGCGGCGGTGCACCACCACCTCATTCGTGAGAAGACGCGCACGATGGTCGGCCTCGTCGTCGAGACGGGCGACGCGCGCGAAGTGCATCACATGGCGCTGCTCGCGGGCTATGGCGCCGGCGCCATCAACCCGTATCTCGCGTTCGAGTCGATCGAGGACCTCGTGCGTCAGGGTCTGTACGGGCTCGAGAGTGCCGACCCGAAGGTGGCGATCAAGCAGTACATCAAGGCGGCCAGCAAGGGCGTGTTGAAGGTGATGTCGAAGATGGGCATCTCCACCATCGCGTCGTACCGCGGTGCGCAGGTGTTCGAAGCCGTCGGCCTCGATCGGGAGATGGTGGAGGAGTACTTCACCGGCACCGTGTCGCGCCTCGGTGGCATCACGCTCACGCAGATCGCCGAGGAGTGCGCGAAGCGGCACGCGATCGCGTACCCCGACCGTCCCGAAGAGCGCGCGCACCGCGACCTCGACCAGGGCGGCGAATACCAGTGGCGTCGCGAAGGCGAGTACCACTTGTTCAATCCGCAGACGGTGTTCAAGCTGCAGCACGCGACGCGCGCCAAGCGCGCCGACGTGTATCGCGAGTACACGAAGCTCGTCGACGACCAGTCCAACAACCTCGCCACGTTGCGCGGCTTGTTCCGGTTCAAGGACGCGAGCGAGCCTGGTGGGCGCGCGCCGGTGCCGCTCGATGAGGTCGAGCCGGTGTCGGAGATCGTGAAGCGCTTCGCGACCGGCGCGATGAGCTACGGGTCGATCTCGAAGGAAGCGCACGAGACGCTCGCGATCGCGATGAACCGCATCGG
>JBEVLJ010000135.1:0-19130 GCA_040509195.1 Acidimicrobiia bacterium | reverse complement strand
GCGCGCTTCGTCTTCTCCTCGTCTCGGCAATGGCGTGTGGTGCGCTCCTGGTCTTTGCTCCCGCATCCGGCGCGGCGGTCCCGGCTGCCAGCAAGGTGTGCAGCCTGTCGAAGGGCCTGCAAGCCGATCTCGGCAACACCAATGCCTCGACCGCTGCCAAGCTCGACTCGAACACGTTCAAGAAGACTGCCGCAGCGTTCAAGAAAGCGGCGAAGAGCGCGCCGGCGAAGGTGAAGTCGGCGATGAACACCCTCGCCAGCTACTACAGCGCACTGGGCGGCAGCAAGGACGAGGCTGAGCTCCTGGCCGCGATGGGAAAGAACGGCGAGAAGTTCTCGAAGGCCACGACCACGTTCATCACGTACATCGCCACGAACTGCACCGGGACGTGATCACGGGTCATCAGGTCGGAGCTCGGTCGGGCTGACGTCGTCGAGATCGCGCGACGCGGTCTCGGGGAGCCGCGGCACCACGAAGATCGCCGCGGTGAGCGACGCGATCCCGCACAGCGCATGTGCGGGGCCGAGTCCGCCCTTGGGGTCGCGCCCCTGCGTCGCGACGACGAGCCCACCGGGGGAGCCGGCGACGCCGGCCACGAGGAGAAAACCGTTCGACGTGCCGCGCACTTCCGTCGGGAAGAGCTCGGCGTCGAGCGTGGCGAGCGCGAGCCCACCGCAAGCCGCGGCGACGATGGCAATCGTCGGCGCCACCCAGAGGATCACGTCGTTGCCGGCGAGGAAGAACGCCATCTGGAACGCGGTGGCGACGACGAGCCCGATGATCGCGACGGGCCGACGGCCCCGGCTCTCCGCGAGCCGCCCTGCGAGCAGCACGCCGATGAGGCCAGGGAGGCCGAGCGTGACCGCGCGAAACAGCGCCACGGAGGAGTTGCTGAAGTCATGCGCGTTGGTGAGGTATCGGTTCGTGAGCTGTGACGACGGCGCCCCGAACAGGTTGGTGAGAAACGCGGCGAGTCCGAGGAGCAGGAAGCGAGCGCGGTAGGCGCGGTGGAACAGCTCGCGCGTTCGAGGCCGAGGTGCTGACCGCTCGCGCAGCGCGTCGAAGCGCCGGGTTTCGTGCAGGTTCCGCGCGACGACGGGCACGAACACCACGGCGGCTGCGCTGACCAGGAACGACAAGCGCCAGCCCCATGAACCGAGATCTGCGAGCGGCAGGAGCAGCACGGAGAGCCCGACGCCCACACCGAGCGCGAGGCCGAACATCGCGGTTGCGAACGCTCGTGCACCTTCGGGCGCCTCTTCGACCACGGCGATGGCGGCGATCACGAGCGCGGCGTTCACGAACGCACGGGTGAGAAGCTGCGCGCCCGTGAACACTTCGAAGCTCGGGGCCACGGCGGCAACGGCGTTCATCGCGCACGCGCCGACGAGCGCGACGAGCACGAGGCGGCGACGGCCCAGCCGGTCGGCGAGCGCGACCACCACGAGTGACACCAACACGCCCACGCGCACGATCGCCAGCGCGGCGCCAAGTGCCGCGTCGGACTCGTGGAACGCGGTGGTGACCGCGTCACCGTTCTGGGTGAGCAACGTGCCGCAGAAGTTTGCGATGAGCGCGGCCGTCGCCAACGCGGCGAGTCGAGCGGCTTGTGTGTTCGTGAACGCAACGGGCGGGACGATCGGCCATCGCCGAGGCGGAGGAGGTTGATCGCGGCCGGCGACGTCGGCCTGCACTCGCCGCGCCAGATGGCGCAAGGCGGTCCGTGCCGCGACGCGCGCCTGAAAGCTCACGAACCAGCCGAAGAACGGCACGTCGACGGGCGTGGTCGCCGTCAGTTGGAGTGCGGTGTGCGTGCCGTCGTCTCGAGGTGTTGCGTGGACCGTGAGCGAGGTGTCTTCGAAGGGCACGGCAGGGAACGGCGCATCAAAGGTGTCGCCGTCGGCCGCGGGATCAGCAGTCAGATCGACCATGCGGCCGAGCGCGGCCAGGGTGATCGCAGGCGATGCGTCGACCTCGACCGGCAGGACACACCGCACGTGCGGCATGCTACGGCGGTCCGATCACGAGGAGATGTTCCATGCCCACGCTTGCGCCCGGCGACCGCGCCCCCGCATTCACGCTGCTCGATCAACACGGCGACAAGGTGAAGCTGTCCGACTTCAAGGGCCACCCCGTCGTCGTGTACTTCTACCCGCGCGCCGACACGCCGGGTTGCACCACGCAGTCGTGTGCGCTGCGCGACGCCGAACCGGATCTCACGAAGCTCGACGCGGTGGTGCTCGGCATCAGCCCCGACACTCCGGAGAAGCAGGCGAAGTTCGACGAGAAGTACGGGCTCGGCTTCACGCTGCTCGCCGACACCGAGCATGCCGTGGCGGAGAAGTTCGGTGTGTGGGGCGAGAAGGTGAACTACGGCAAGAAGTACATGGGTATCGTGCGCTCCGCGTTCGTGGTCGGCCCAAATGGCAAGATCGTCGACGCCTTCTACAAGGTGAGCCCCAAAGACACCGTCCCCAAGGTCACCAAGGCCATCGAGTCACTCGGCTCATAGCTCGAACTCCCGCCACCCTTCCGAAATTGCGTCCCAGACCGTCGAATTTCGTCGGGATCTGACGCAGTTTCGGGGCGGGAGAGGGGCTCAGGCGCCGATGGCGTGGTAGCCGCCGTCGACGTGGAGGATCTCGCCGGTGGTGGCGGGGAACCAGTCGGACAGGAGCGCGACGACGGCCTTGCCGACGGGCTCGGTGTCTTTCACGTCCCAACCGAGCGGCGCGCGCTCGTCCCATGCGGACTCGAAAGACTCGAAGCCGGGGATGCTCTTGGCCGCGATCGAACGCACCGGCCCGGCGGCAACCAGGTTCACGCGTATGCCCTTCGGGCCGAGGTCGCGGGCGAGGTAGCGCGACACCGACTCCAACGCGGCCTTCGACACGCCCATCCAGTCGTAGAACGGCCACGCGGTGTTGTCGTTGTCGAAGTCGAGACCGACGATCGAGCCACCCGACGACATGAGGGGGAGCGCGGCGGTGGTGAGCGACTTCAACGAGTACGCCGACACCTGCACCGCAGTGGCGACATCTTCCCACGGCGCGTCGAGGAAGCCGCCGCCGAGGCACGACGCCGGCGCGAACGCGAGCGAATGCACCACTCCGTCGAGCTGACCGCCGACCGCGCCCGCGAGCGCCGCGAGGTTTTCCTCGCTCGTGACGTCGAGCTCGACGAGCTTCACGTCGGGGTCGGGTAGGCGTTTTGCCACCTTCTCGGTGATGCGCATGACGCGGCCGAACGACGACAACACCACCTCGGCACCTTGTTCCTGGGCGTTGCGGGCGACCGCGAACGCGATCGATTGTTCGTTCAGCACGCCGGTGACGAGAACGCGTTTGCCTTCGAGCAACACGATGTCTCCCTGATCGTCAGAGGGGAATGTTGGAGTGTCGTCGGCCCACCGTGGCTTCACGTTTGGTCGACAAGCGTTCGAGCGCGTCGGCGAGCACGCGGCGCGTGTCGGACGCGGCGATCACGTCGTCGACGTACCCGCGCTCGGCCGACACGTACGGGTTGAGGAACCGCTCCTCGTACTCGAGGGTGAGATCCGCTTGGAGCGCGGCGCGCTCGTCGAGATCGTCGACGGCCATCAGTCGACGCCGGTGGACGATCTGCACTGCGGGTGGTGCGCCCATCACCGCGATCTCGGCGGTCGGCCACGCAACGCAGTAGTCGACGCCCAAGCCGCGCGAATCCATCACGATGTACGCGCCGCCGTACGCCTTGCGCAACACCACGCCGAGCCTCGGCACGGTGGCGGCAGCGTACGAGTGCAGCAGCTGCGCGCCATGACGGATGATGCCGCGCCACTCGAGGTCTCTGCCGGGCAAGTAGCCACTGGTGTCGACGAACGTGGCGACCGCGATGTTGAAGCAGTCGCACCACTGCACGAAGCGAGCGGCCTTCTGCGCGGCGTCGATGTCGAGGCTGCCGGCCTGCTGCATGGGCTGATTGGCGACGATGCCGATCGTGCGGCCGCCGAGGCGACCGAGCCCGGTGACGATGCTCGGGGCGTATCCGGGCCGAACCTCGAAGAACGAGTGCTCGTCGAACACGTCGTCGAGCACCTTGCGCACGTCGTACGTGGCGGTGGCACGCGCCGGCACCGCGGCAGCAGCAAGCGCGCACTCCCGGTCGATCGGGTCACCGACGTCTTCGAACGGCGGATCCTCGAGGTGGTTCGACGGGAGGTAGCTCAGCAGCGTGGCGGCCGCGAGCATCGCCTCGTCTTCGTCGGCGACGACCAACGCGGCGACACCGCTCGTGCGATCGTGCACGCGCGCGCCTCCGAGATCGTCCCGGTCGATGGCCACGCCGGTGAACTGCACCACCACGTCGGGACCGGTGACGTACGCGTAGGCGCTGCTCGTCATGATCACGTGGTCGGCGAGTCCGAGCAAGAGCGCCGGCCCTGACACGGCCGGTCCCACGAGCACCAGGATGGTGGGCACCACGCCGGAGGCATCTGCGAGCGCTCGGGCGGCGGTGCCCCACGCATGCAGCGCCGCGACGCCCTCTTCCACGTCGGCACCCGACGATGCGACGCGGCCGACCACGGGGATGCCGAGCTCCACGCCGAGTCGAATCGCGCGCTCGATGGTCGCGCCCTCGGCGGTGCCGATCGCGCCGCGATGCTTGCCGCCGTCGATCGAGAACCAGCTCACGGTGCGGCCGTCGAACTCGCGCAACGACGCAGCCGCCGCTTCGCTGCGACGCGCAAAGAGGGGAGTCGCCTCCGCTGAACGATTCAAACCCGTCCTCGAAATGGTCAGGCTCGACACGACGCGAGTGGTCACGCCCCCGCGACAGGCTCGATCGGCGCAAGGATCAGCGACGAGTTGTGCCCGCCGAAGCCGAACGAGTTCGAAAGGATCGGTGCCGGCTCGAAGGGTCGCGGTTCGCCGTGCACGACGTCGAGGCCGATCTCTTCGCCGATCCTCTCGAGGTTCGCGGTCGGTGGGATCTGACGATGGTTGATGGTGAGCAGCGAGATCACGGCCTCGGCGGCTCCGGCGCCGGCGATCATGTGGCCGGTGACGCCCTTCGTGGACGTGACCGGTGGGCCAGCCTCACCGAACACCTTGCGGATCGCCTCGGCCTCCGCCGCGTCGTTGAGCGGCGTCGACGTGCCGTGCGCATTGATGTGTCCGATCTCCGACGTCTGCAGGCCGGCGTCGTCGAGCGCGAGCTGCATGCACGCGGCCGCGCCTTCGCCGCCCGGTGACGGCGCGGTGATGTGGTGCGCGTCGGCGTTGCGGCCGTACCCGAGGACCTCGCCGTAGATGCGCGCACCGCGGGCGACGGCGCGTTCGTACGTCTCGAGGATGAGGAACCCTGCGCCTTCCGCCATCACGAACCCGTCGCGATCGGCGTCGAACGGACGTGACGCAATCGACGGGTTGTCATTGCGATTGCTCAACGCGGTCATCCGCGCGAACGCGGAGATGGTGAGGGGAGTGATCGGGCCCTCGGTGCCGCCGGCGGCGACGACGTCGGCCGTGCCGTCGCGCACGAGGCGCATGCCCTCACCGATCGCCATGCTGCCCGCAGCGCACGCGGTGGCGATGCACAGGTTCGGCCCGCGCCACCCGAAGCGGATCGAGATCGCACCCGCGGTGGCGTTGGGCATCATCATGGTGACGAAGAACGGGCTCACTCGACTGGCACCGCGCTCGAGAAAGGTGGCTTCGTTGGCCTCCATCGTCTCGAGCCCGCCCACACCGGTGGCGGCGATCACCGCGCACCGGCTGGGGTCGGCATCCACGTCGCCGGCGTCGGCGAGCGCGTCGGCGGCCGCGGCGAAGCCGAGGTGCGTGACCCGATCCTGACGGCGCACTTCCTTGGGTCCGAAGTACGGCGTCGGATCGAAGTCCTTCACCTCACTCGCGAATTGCACGGGCAGGTCGGTCGGGTCCCACCGTTCGATGCGGCCCGCAGTTCCGCGACCCGCGAGCACGGTCTGCCAGATCGTGTCGAGGTCGTTGCCGGCAGGCGTTTTCGCGCCCATGCCGGTGACGACGACACGAGGCCGCCCGCGCGCGTCGAGGAACCCGTCGTTCGTCATCCCTTGGCTTCCACTTTGCCGATCACCAGGTCGACGGCCTGGCCCACGGTGGCGACGTTCTCGAGGTCCTCTTCGGGCACCGAGATGTCGAACCGCTCCTCGAGGCCCATCACGAGCTCCACGAGGTCGAGGCTGTCGGCGTCGAGGTCTTCCTTGAACTTCGCGTCTTCCTGCACCGCGGCGGGATCGACGCTCAAGACCTCGACGGCGACCTCTCGCAGTGCGGAGAGCGCCTCTTCACGTTCCATCGTTCCTCCTGGAGTTTTCTGTGTCTGGTTGTTGGTTGCGAACAGTGTGGCGCAGGGTCAGTGGCCCATGCCGAGACCGCCGTCGACCGGTACGAGGGCACCGGTCACGTAGGCCGCGGCGTCGGAGCACAGGAAGGTGACGACGGCCGCGACCTCCTCGGGGGTGCCGAGGCGCCCGAGTGGGACGGTGTCGGTCGCCCATTGGTGCCACTCGGCGGGAAGCCCGTCGGTCATCGCGCTCACGATAGGCCCCGGTGCCACCACGTTGCAGGTGACGTTGCGGCTCGCGAGCTCACGGGCGACGGCCCGACTGAGGCCCAGCAGACCCGCTTTGGCTGCAGAGTAATTGGCCTGGCCGGCCTGACCGGTCTGGCCGCTCACCGACGACACGTTCACGATCCGGCCAAATCGTCCGCGCATCATCTTGGGCGACGCGCGGCGGATGGTGTGGAACGCTCCGGTGAGGTTGGTGCTCAGCACCGAGTCCCAGTGCTCGTCGGTCATGCGAGCGACGAGGCCGTCCTGGGTGATGCCCGCGTTGTTGACCAAGAGCTCGACCGCGCCGAGCTCGTGCTCGATCTCGGTGAACGTGCGGTCGACCGACTCGGTATCGGCCACGTCGGTCTGCACCGCGTGTCCGACGCCGCCGATCGCTTCGATGGCCGCGAGGGTCTCCTTCGCGCCGTCGTGGTCAGCCGAGTAGCAGAACGCGACTCGGTGGCCTGCGCCCGCGAGTGATTCGGCGATGGCGCGACCGATCCCGCGCGACGCGCCGGTGACGAATGCAACTCGACCGTCTTCTCGACCGTTGGAGTGGCCGTCGCTCACGGCGTACCCCACTGCAGGATGGCGGTGCCCCACGACAGCCCCGCGCCGAACCCCGAGACCAGGACGAGGTCGCCGGCTTGGAGACGCCCGTCGTCGGCCGCTTCCGCCAACACGAGCGGGATCGATGCGGCGCTCGTGTTGCCGTATCGATCGATGTTCACGAGGGTCCGTTCCTGGGGGATGCCGAGCCGGCGCGCAGCGGAGTCGATGATACGAACGTTGGCCTGGTGCGGTGCGAACCAGGTGATGTCGTCGACGGTCAGCTCGGTGCGCGCCAGTGCCTTGTGCACGCTGTCGACCACGATGCGCACCGCGCGCCGAAACACCTCGGTGCCGTTCATCTGGAGGAAGTGGTCGCCGGCGGCGAGGGTTGCCGCACTCGTGGGCCTTCGGCTGCCACCGGCGGGAATCTCGAGCAGCCCGGTGGCCGATCCGTCGACCCCGAGGTCGAACCCGATGATGCCCGGCCCGTCATCGGGACTGGCGCTGAGCACCATCGCCGCCGCGCCGTCGCCGAACAGGATGCACGTGCCGCGGTCGGTGTAGTCGACGACCCGCGACAGCGTCTCGGCGCCGACGATGAGCACGTGGTCGAGGCGTCCCGCCGTGAGCATCGACGAGCCGGCGACGAGCTCGTACACGAAGCCCGCGCAGCCGGCGTTGAGGTCGAACGAGCCGCACTGGATGCCGAGGCCTTCACCGACGAACGCGCCGGTGTGGGGGATGAGCTGTTCCGTGGTTGCGGTGGCCACGATCAACAGGTCGATCGCGTCAGGCGTGAGCCCGGCGTGCTTGATGGCTGCGGTGCACGCGTCGATGGCGAGCGACGCGGTGGTCTCCTGGTCGTTCGCGATGCGACGTTCGTGGATCCCGGTGCGTTCGACGATCCACTCGTCGCTGGTCTCGATGCGTTGCTCCAGGTCGAAGTTGGTGAGTCGACCTTCAGGGACTGCGGTGCCCCAGCCAGAGATACATGCCCGCATTCAGACGACCCGAAGCCACGCGACCGGCTGTCCTTGACGAAGTCGCTCGCCGGGCGCCACGAGCATCCCGATCAGGCGTCCGGCGAACGGGCTGCGCACGGGTGTGGACGTGCCCGGGCCGTCGAGATGTCCGACGGTCTGGCCCTCGTCGACCAGCGTGCCTTCCTCGACGGTGACCGCGTCGACGTCTTCGTGCGGGCGGAACACGCCGACCGACGGAGCGATGATCATGCGCTCGGGGACACCAAGACCTTCGCCGTGTGAGAGCAGTGCCTCCATGAGCTACGAGACCTCCTGAGTGACGCGCTGAGTGACGCGGATGGGGGGAGTTGCGGGAGCAGAGGGGATGTCGTCGGGAGTGGCGATGTTGCGCATCGTGACGCCGGGTGCGCCGCGCTTGGCCAGCGCGGCGAGCATCCCGCCGTGCCCGACCTCGACGAACGTGGTGGCGCCGAGCTCGACGAGCGTGTCCATCGTCGATCGCCAGCGCACCGGCACCGACACGTGGTCGGCGAGGCGGGCGCGCCAGCCGTCGGCGTCGGTGTACGCGACGGCGTCGTGGTTCGACACGACGGGCACGGTGGTGGGCGCGAACTCGACGGTGGTGAGGATGTCGACCAGGCCCGCCGAAGCGTCGTGCATCAGCGGCGTGTGGAACGCGCCGCCCACGTTGAGCGGTGTGGCGCGCTTCACGCCGATCTCCTTCGCCCGCTCGGATCCGGCGGCGACGCCGTCGGGCGTTCCCGCGATCACCACTTGACCGGGTGCGTTGTCGTTGGCGACCCAGCAGCCGTCGGGTGCCGCGGTGCAGGCGTCGACGGCTTGCTCGGGCGTGGCACCGAGGAGCGCGGCCATGCGGCCGGGATGCGCGTCGGCGGCGGCCTGCGTGAGCTCGGCGCGGCGGGCGGCGAAGCGGATGCCGTCGTCGAACGGAAGCACGCCGGCCGCGATCAGCGCAGTGACCTGCCCGAGCGAGTGACCGGCGAAGGCGACCGGCACGACCGGCTCGGAGTCCTGGGCATCGCCCGTGAGGTCGATGGCGTCGAGTTGCGGTGCGAGCGCGTCCCACACGATCAGTGACGTGAGGAGCACCGAGAGCTGCGCTTCACGCGTGCGGGTCAGTGCGTCGGCCGGTGCGTCGGTGATGAGGTGGGCGAGGGGTTCGCCGAGCGCTGCTTCCGCTCGGTCGACCACCGCCCATGACGGGTGATCGCGCCAGGCGTTCGCCATGCCGGGCTGCTGGGTTCCCTGGCCGGGGAAGATGACCGCGACGCGCACCATGTCTCCTGCCGGCGACGCCGGCCTGCTCGAGTTGGGGTTCCGACCCATGTCGAGGCCGCGGGGTTACATCGCAGCGCACGAGGGGTGAACTGCAAGTGTCGACGGTTACCGGGGGGTAACGCTGATTACCGCGAGGTAACGTCGGCTCGCCATGACGCCGACCGAGTCCGACGCACTGGTTGCGCTGCTCCCGCACCAACCGCCGTTCCGCTTCGTCGAGTTCGTGGACGAGTGCGTGCCCGCGGTGCGTGTCTCGGCGCGGTACCGCGTGAGCGGCGACGAGGAGTTCCTCACCGGGCACTTCCCCGGAAATCCGATCATGCCCGGCGTCCTCCAGCTGGAGGCGTTGGCCCAGGCCGGCGCCATCGCCCTGCTCAGCGACGGTCGCTACGCCGGCAAGCTCGCCCTGTTCGGGGGCGTCGAGAACGTCAGGTTCCGTCGGTTGGTGCGACCGGGCGACGAGCTGTCACTCGTGGTCGACATCGAGCGTCTGAGCGCCCGCGGCGGATGGGCTCAGGCGCGCGCCTCGGTCGACGACGAGACCTCGTGCCAAGCCCGGATGTTCTTCGCCGTCACCGACCCCAGCACCTGAGCGCCGCCGAGTCGTTCCCGGTCACACCGAGTCGTCGAGGTCGCGCAGTTCGGAGTAGTCGGCGTCGGGCTCGTGATCCGCCGCGTCGTCGATGCGGGTGACGGGCATCTCGCCGGTGGCTTGTTCGGGGTTCGGGCGCCCGAGCAGCACGCGCGCTTCCATGTCCTTGTCGAGCGGCGGCTCGTCTCGAACCCGCTTCCACGGGGCCACCACGATCAACACGAGGAGAGCGACGGACGCGATCGCGACGATTGCGAGCACGACGACGGACGCGGATGCAGCGATGGGGGAGGACATCACTCCCATTATCTCCCCTCAGTGACCGTCCCAATGCAACTTTCACGCGCGATCATCTTCGGGTGAAACGCCACCGGTTGTTCCGTCGGGTCGTGTCGATCGTGGCGTTGACGATCGTGGTCACGGGCTTGGCGGCCATCGGATTGAACGCGCAGGTGTTCGGCGGCTTCCAACGCCGCGCCACGGATGCGCTGTTCCCGGCCGCGCCGGATGACGGCAAGATCGCAGTGGTTGGGTTCGATGCGGCCACGATTGCGGAGGAGGGACTCGGCTACCCACTCCCTCGTGCGAAGGTCGCGCAACTGGTCGACCAGCTCTCGGCGGCCGGCGCACAGGTGATCGCGTTCGACGTCATCTACCGCACCGAGCAACCTGGTGACGACGAGCTCGCAGCTGCCATCAACCGAGCCGGCAACGTGATCCTTGCGCGTGAACCGACCATCGGCCCGACCAAGGACGGCGTCTACACGTCGAAGGCGATCAGTGGGCTGTCGCCCGTGCTCGAGCAGTCGAATTCGGTCGACGGCCAAGTGCTCCTCAACAAGGACCCGTCCGACGGCATCAGCCGCTCCGTGCCCCTCGTCGTGTCGAACACGGACGACACCGAGTTCGTCCCGGCGTTGTCGGTGATGGCGGTGATGATGGCGCGCGGGGTGAGCCCGAGCCAGTTCGTGGTCCGCAAGAACGGCATCCAGATGGGTGACCGGTTCGTGCCGACCGGCGACGCGAAGTCGCTCACGCTGAACTTCTCGCCGAAGTTGTCGGGCACCGCCGACGTCATCTCGGCCGCCGACGTGATCAACGGCACCTTCGACAAGGAGAAGGTCGCCGGCAAGATCGTCTTCGTCGGCGCCACGGCCACAACCCTGGGCGACGTCAAGACCGCGCCCGTGAACAAGTCGGCCGACCTCCCCGGCGTGATGTTCCACGCCAACGCCGCGAACACGATGCTCACCGGCACCTACCTCGATCCGGTGAGCGACAGGCAGACGTTGCTGTGGGTCGCGGCGCTCACCGCGCTCATCGGCACCGCGGTGTTGCTGTTGCCGTTGTGGATGTCGATCCTCTTCACGGTGGTGGTCCTCGTGGGCTACGTGTTGTTCGCGTTCCAGCAGTTCAACGTCGGCAACGTGTTGAACTTCGTGTATCCCACCTTCGCGTTGGTCGTCGCGTTCATGGGCGCGTTGGGCATCCGCTACTTCGGTGAGACGCGGCAACGTCGACACATCACCACGTTGTTCTCGCAGTACGTGCCCGAAGCGGTTGCGCAACGTCTCGTCGACGAAGACCGCGCCGCGATCGCCGTCGAAGGTGAACGCCTGGAGATGACGGTGTTGTTCTGCGACCTTCGTGGGTTCACCGCGATGTCGGAGAACCTCGAGCCGGCCGTCGTGCGCACGATGCTGAACCATTACTACGACCGCGTCACCGAAGTGGTGCTCACGATGAACGGCACCCTCATGAAGTACGTGGGTGACGAGGTGTTCGCGGTGTGGGGCGCGCCGCTGCCGAGTGAGGATCACCCGGCGCGCGCCCTCGAATGTGCCATCGCGATCCAAGCGCTCACGCCTGACCTCAATCGCGAGCTCGTGGAGATGGGCGCGCCCGAGGTCGCGTTCGGCATCGGGCTCAACACCGGTGAAGCCGTGGCCGCCCACTTTGGTGGTGGACGCCGTCGGCAGTACGACGTGGTAGGCGACACGGTGAACGTTGGGGCGCGCCTGTGCTCGGCCGCGGGGCGGGGAGACATCATCCTGTCAGACTCTGTGTTGACTCGCGTCAGCAACCCACCGGAGGTCGAACCAGTCGGTCCGATCGAGTTGAAAGGCGTCAGTCGCGAACGCAGGTTGTGGCGAGTCGTGCCTCCTGGGTCGGCTCACCTGGCGGAGTCCGCCACGGTGCGTGACGTTGCCGCGGTGGTTCCGGAGGGGTGAAGGGGCCGGACACGAGGGATGCGGGCGCGTGATCGTGGTGGAGAACCCGAACATCGTGCCTGGCGGCGTCGCGGTGTTCCGCGGCGGAGGGTGCGAGGCGAACGAGACGCTGACCATCCTGTTCGACGGGAAGCCAATCGGCACGCTGGTGTCCGACGCGGGTGGCCAGTTCGCCGGTTCGATCCCGATCCCTGCGGGCACGGCGCCGGGTGCGCACGTGCACGGTCCGCGGTGCGGCGTGTGTGCTCAACGTCACGGTGAACGTGGCGGGCGGGCTTGCCTTCACCGGCAACTCGAGCCACACGTCTACGCTTGTGCTCGCGGGCATCGCGGCGCTGGTGCTCGGACTCGTGTTCGTGGTCGGCAGCCGTCGACGTCGCACGAGCGGGTTGGGCGCGGGCCCGCCGGCCACGTGACCCCTCAGTTCCTGACGACACCACCACGGGGGCGACGACCATGACGTTCGATGCTGACATCGATCAGCGCATCGAGTTCCTCAGAGGTGTGTGGTTGTTCTCCGCGTGCGATGCCGAAGAGTTGGAGCGCATCGCCGCCCTGGCGCAGCCACGTGAGATCGACGCCGGTACCGAGGTCACCCGACAAGGCGACGAGGGCGACGAGTTCTTCGTGATCCTCGAGGGCAGCGCGTCGGCCGCCGTCGACGGTGACGAGGTGGGCACGGTCGCGGCGGGCGGGTTCTTCGGGGAGATGGCCCTGATCGACGGGGGCGAGCGGGTTGCCACGGTGACCGCGACGACCGGCCTGAAGCTGTTGGTGCTGGACCGCCACGACTTCAACGAGATGCTCGCGATCGCGATGCCCGAGGTCACCCCGAAGCTGCTGGCCGTGGTCGGCGCTCGGATGCGTGCGATCGAGCAGCACGACGGCGTGGCGTCGACGCTCGGTCTCTGACCGCAGAACCTCGCGCGGGCGGCGCCACGATCCAGGTACACGATGATCGTGGTGCATCGCAACTGTCTCGGTTCGAAACTATGCTGGTGCGATGGCAGCCCCGGCCGACACGGCCCAGGGAACCGCGAACGCGATCAGTGACGACGACCTCACGCGGGCGTTGACGGTCAACTTCCTCTCGGTCTCACATCGCATGCGCCAGCTGTCCGCGCGCCGAGCGGCCGACCACGACATGTCGCTCACGCAAGTGCGAGCGCTGTATCAGCTTCGTGTCCCGCTGTCGATGCGCGAACTTGCCGATCAGCTCTTCCTCGATCCGTCGAACGTCACCTCGTTGGTCGACGGGTTGGAAGCGATGGGCTTGGTCGAGCGCACGGCCGACGCCGACGATCGCCGGATCAAGCGATTGGTGGTCACGGCCAAGGGCGTGCGGATCTCCGACACGCTCGTCGCCGCGGTGTTCGCGGAGAGCCCGGTGTTCACCGCGCTGACGGTTCCGGAGCAGCGTGAACTGCTCCACCTGCTCGATCGTCTCGTCGAATCGCCCGAACCCTGAGCTTCGGCCAGCAGTCCGGTCCACCCGCGACGGCGAAGCAGGTCGAGCACCTCGAGTCGCTGTTCGCGCAGGCGGGCTACGCAACCTTTCGTGAGGCACGTCATCCGTTCGGGCTCACGCAGCGCCAGAGCGCGGGCAAATTCACGCGCGACGAAGCGGACACGCTGATCGAGCAGCTCGAAGCTTCGGCATCTGAGGCGCCGGCGGACACCGACACGCCGACGACGACGCGGAGCTCAGCGCCGCAGCGCTCTACACCCAAGGCAACGACCGCGAAGCCCGTCGCTCGCTCGACGTCGGGTCAGCGCACGAAGGACCGAGCCGCGTTGGTGCGCGAACTTCCCGACGACGTGCTCGCCGACGAGCTCGTGCGCCGCGGCTGGGCCGTCATCGCACCCTGACACATCCCGCGACGCGCTGCACGCGCCTCCCGCGGCGCACACGGGAGATCAACCGCGGTTCCTGCTGAACCAGGAGATCCACCCGACGGGTACGACCTGGCCCGCCGCGCGCTGACCTGCATCGATGCGGTGCCCGGAGTGGGACTCGAACCCACATGTCCTTGCGGACAATCGGTTTTGAGCCGATCGCGTCAGCCAATTGCGCCATCCGGGCCTGACGACGCCCGACGTTACCCGCGCGGTGTGCTCGTCTCCTCCGCGCACAGGCCGAGGAGCAACGAAAATCCGTCGACGGCAAGCCCGCGGTGCGGGTGCACCTCGAAGTGCAGGTGCGGACCGGTCGACACGCCCGTCGTGCCGACGTAGCCGATGACGTCACCCGCCTTCACCGCCCACGGGTCGCCTTCGTAGCGAACGAGATGCGCGTAGTAGTAGGCGACGTCGTCAGCGCCATAGAGCCACAACCCGTTGCCACCTCCCTCGCTCACTTCGTGCACGACCAACCCGTCGACCACGGCGATCACCGGCAGGCCTTCCTTGGCCGGCATGTCGATGCCTTGATGCAGCGTGCCGCCGTCGCGCGGTTGGCCGAAGTCGTCGGTGAACACCACGAACCCGCGCACCGGGCAGGTCTGCGCGCCGGTCGACACGTCTTCGGTCTTGCCGTCCTGGGCGAGCGCGGCCTTCACCTTGTCGTACGCGTCGGAGGCGTGCGCCAACCGCTTCATGAGCTGATCCTGGAGCGGCACGAGCGCGGCGACGCTGCGCGCGAGATCGTCGCGCTGCGCTCGCAACTGGGCTTCGCGCACTTCGAGCTGATGGGCGGTGTCGACCAGCTCGGTGGCGATGGCCGCGTCGTGGTTCCCGATGGTCTGCGTGAGGTACGCGGCACGTGACGCGTCGAGCACCGTCGCGGCGCTGACCGCGGCGTCGAGCTCCGATGACCCGCCGCGCACGTAGAGACGCACCGCCCGGGCGCGCACGATGTCGCGCAGCGCCGTCGCGCGTGCTCGGAGGAGCGGGATCTCCGCTTCGGACGCCGCGATGTCCGCTGCCAGTTTCGCCTGCTGCGTCTGCGCCGCGGCCATGCGCTCCGCCATCGCGTTCGCTTCGGTGCGCGCGGCATCGAGGCGTTCCTGTGCGAGCGCCAGGGTCGACCGCCGGGTGTTCGCGGCATCGGCGCCGTCGGCCGCGGAGCGAAGCGACGCCATCGCGGCGGCGCGCGCCGGCACGGTCGTGCCCGCCACGAACGCACAGGCACCGAGCGCGCCGAGCAACCACGCCGCCCAGCGTCGCCGTCGTTTGAGTCGCGTCGTCATGTCACCCTTCTGATGGGTCGCAGTGGCGCCCACCCGTGTGTCGACCGTGGGGTCGAATCCCTTGACTTCCGCCGTCACATCCGGCCTTTGGTTGGAACTGACGACGCGCTCCGTCCTCGTGTCACGCTCATACACTTCGTTCATGTCGCAGTCGATCCTCGAGCGCCGGCTCGTCGATGTCGCCGAACGCTTGAAGCGCATGCGCGCCGAGCTCGAGGTCACCGACGAGCAGGTCACGTTCCTGGAACAGGAAGCCGAAGAGGTCCGCCTGCGCGCGCTGATGGCCGAGACGCCGCTGGCGGATGTGGAAGCCCGCGACGCCCGTCGCCACGCCGACGCGTTCGCCCGGCAACGTGAAGCGATCGAGGCCACCGTGCGCGAGCTCGAGCAGGAGCAAGACCGCCTGCTCGACCGCATGTCGGCCGAGTTGTCGGCTCGTTGACCGCCGCGCACGACCACGCGGTGTCGCCCGATGCATCGCCCACCACTCGGGTGGTGATCGCGGAAGACGAAGCGATCATCCGTCTCGACCTGCGCGAGCTCCTCGAGGAAGAGGGCTACGAGGTCGTCGGCGAGACGGGCCGCGGCGACGAGGCGATCGAGCTGGTGCGCCTCCTCGGCCCCGACCTCGTGATCCTCGACATCAAGATGCCGGGTCTCGACGGGTTGTCGGCGGCGCGTGCCGTCGCCGGAGAGCGCTTGGCCGCGGTGCTGATCCTCACTGCGTTCTCGCAACGCGATCTGATCGAGCGAGCACGTGACGCCGGCGCGCTCGCGTACCTCGTGAAGCCATTCCAGAAGAGCGATCTGATTCCCGCCATCGAGATCGCGCTGGGGCGCTTCGCTGAGCTGCGCGCCCTCGAAGCCGAGGTGGGTGGCCTGCACGATCGGCTCGAGGCGCGCAAGGTGGTCGACCGCGCGAAGGGCCGGCTGATGGACGGTTCGGCGCTCACCGAGCAGGAGTCGTGGCGCTTCCTGCAACAACAAGCGATGACCCAGCGCCGCACCATCGCCGACATCGCGAAACTCGTCGTCGACGGCGAGCTCACGCCATAGCGCGCGCCGGCCTCATCGATGGTCGACTCCGCTTCGCCGTCTCGTTCTCCGAGCACGGCTCCGACTTCGTCTCATACGCTCCGCCCATGGCGAACGCCGACACGAGCCCATCGAAGCTGCTGCTGATCGACGGGCTCTCGCTCGCGTTCCGCGCCTTCTACGCACTGCCCGCCGACCTTGCGACCGCGAACGGCACGATCACGAACGCGGTCTATGGCTTCACCTCGATGTTGGTGAAGGTGCTGGCTGACGAGCAGCCCACCGAGATCGCGGTGGTGTTCGACGCGCCGGGCCCGAACTTCCGTCACGAGCTCGACGCCGACTACAAGGGCACGCGCAAGGAGACGCCCGACATCTTCGTACCGCAGCTCCCGCTCATCCGCGAGGTGGTCGACACGTTGCGGATCCCCACCTTGGTGGTGGAGGGCGTCGAGGCCGACGACGTGATCGCCACGCTCGCCACGCAGGCGGCAGCGATCGGCACCGACGTGGTGATCGTCACCGGCGACCGCGACTCGTACCAACTCGTGCGCGATCCGCACCTGCGCGTGCTCTACAACCGTCGTGGCGTGTCCGACTACGTGCTCTACGACGAAGCCGGCATCCTCGAACGCACGGGCGTCACCCCCGCGCAGTACCCCGAATACGCGGCGCTGCGTGGCGACCCGAGCGACAACCTCCCCGGCGTTCCCGGAGTGGGGGAGAAGACCGCGGCGAAGCTGATCAACACGTACGGTTCGCTCGAGGGCATCTTCGAGCATCTCGACGAGCTCCCGCCGAAGCAACGCCAGAACCTGGGCGACGCGCGCGAGCGAGTGTTTCTCAACCGCACGATGTCGTTGCTGCAGCTCGACGTGGCGCTCGAGGTCGGCCCCGGTGAGTTGCACCAAGGTGCGTGGGACCACGAGCAGACGCGCGTGCTGTTCGAGCAGTTGGAGTTCCGCACGTTGTGGCCGCGCCTGCTCGAAGCGTTGGGCGAAGGCGTGTCGGAGGCCGACGCGACGGAGTCGTTCGATCTCGACGTCGAGCTCCTGCGCGACGCGGCGAGCGCCGCCGCGTACCTCGGCGCCATCGCGAAGGCGGGTTCGCCGTACGCACTCGACGCCGTGTGGGTCGGCGCGCCGGTCACCTCGCCGTTGCGCGCGCTTGGCATCGCGCACGGCGATCAGGCCGCGTACGTCGACGAAGGGGTGTTGGTCGACGCGTTGGTGCGCGACGCGCTGGCCGATCTCGTTGCCGTTGGTGGCCCGCCGCTCGTCGCTCATCGAGCGAAGGAATTGATGCACGGTCTCGATCTCGACGTGCGCACGCTCGCCGAGGACACCGCGGTGATGGCGTACCTCCTGCAACCGGCGGAGGGGAAGTATCTCCTCGAAGATCTCGCGCCGCGGCACCTCGCGATCGAGGTCACGTCGCCCGATCAGGAAGAGGGCACGCTCG
This sequence comes from Acidimicrobiia bacterium, assembly GCA_040509195.1. Classification (GTDB taxonomy): domain Bacteria; phylum Actinomycetota; class Acidimicrobiia; order IMCC26256; family DASPTH01; genus DASUMF01. The sequence continues at coordinate 1,210 of JBEVLJ010000135.1, read as the reverse complement.
ACTTCGACGGCAACGCGGAGATCGACGGCGCCGGCCGGCGCGCGGCCATCGTGTTGCAGCTCGCGTCGGTGCTGCGCGACGCGATCGACGCGCGCGAGCTCACCGATCTCTACGAGCGTTTCGAGCTTCCGCTCGTGCGCGTGCTCGCACGCATGGAGCACACCGGCATCAAGATCGATCGCGAGTTCCTCGAGAACCTGCGCGCCGACCTGTCGACGCAGTGCGACGAGTACGTGCGGCGCATCCACGCCCACGCGGGGGAGGAGTTCAACGTGAACTCCACGCCGCAACTGCGCGTGATCCTGTTCGAGAAGCTCGGCTTGATCCCGGTGAAGAAGACGAAGACCGGTCCCTCCACCGACGCCGACTCGTTGCAGAAGCTCGCGGCCGAGCACCCGATCGTCGAAGATCTCTTGCGCTACCGAGAAGTCGAGAAGCTGCGCAGCACCTACGCCGATGCGCTGCCGCCGCTCATCAAGGCCGACGGTCGCGTGCACGCCACGTTCAAGCAGATCGACACCACCACCGGCCGCATCTCGAGCGAAGCGCCGAACCTGCAGAACGTTCCGGTGCGCACGGCCGACGGTCGTGAGATGCGACGCGCGTTCATCGCGGAAGACGGCTACGGCCTGCTCGCCGCCGACTACTCGCAGATCGAGCTCCGCGTGCTCGCGCACCTTGCGGAAGATCCGGGGCTCATCGACGCGTTCGAACGCGGCGCCGACGTGCACACCACCACCGCGTCGAAGGTGTTCCACGTTGCCGAAGCCGACGTCGACGACGCGCAACGGCGCTTCGCCAAGGTGGTCAATTACGGCCTCGCGTATGGGATGGAGGCGTACGGCCTCGGCCAGCGGCTCGACATCCCCACCGGGGAGGCGGCGCAGATCCTCGACGCGTACTTCGAGGGCTTCCCGAAGGTGAAGCAGTACATGCGCGACGTCGTGCAGGAGGCCAAGGAGCGCGGGTACACCACCACGATCTTCGGCCGTCGTCGTCAGATCGCCGAGCTGGCGTCGGACAATTTCCGCATCCGTCAGATGGGGGAGCGCATGGCGCAGAACGCGCCCGTGCAAGGCTCGGCGGCCGACGTCTTCAAGCTGGCGATGATCGACCTCGACGCCGCGCTCGATCGTGAAGGGTCCGGTGCGCGGATGCTGCTCACGGTGCACGACGAGCTCGTGCTCGAGGTGCCCGAGAGCGAGCGCGA
>JBEVLJ010000134.1:0-3985 GCA_040509195.1 Acidimicrobiia bacterium | reverse complement strand
CGAGGTCGGCCGTCAACGCCTCGAGCGCGAGTCCTTTGCTCACTCCGGGGGCCGAGAGCTCGAACAGTCCGGCGGCTCCGGATGCGTGGTGCACTGCGAGGTCACCCACCGCGCGCTGCGTGATCTCGACGATCTCGTCGTGCCCGAGCCCGGGATGACGGGCGAGCAACTTCGCAACTGGTGCGGCCACGAGGTCTTCTGCCGCCGCGAGCGTGGTGTTGGCATCGTCGGGCCACTCCGACCGGTACTGCGGTTCGCGGTGGTACCCCGACGCGTTCTCGATCGCGAACGCGAGGTCGGGGATCTCAGCCCGCAAGCGCCGCACGACCTCGAGCGCGACGGCGGGCGGGAGCGAACGATCCTGCACGATCGACTCGGTCGCGAGGTCGTACACGAGGGCGCCGTTCGCACAGATGACGTGCCCGTGATGTTCGAGCACCCCGACGACATCGGCGAGCGCGCGCGGCGGCCGCGCCGTGACGATCACGAGCGTGAGGCCGTGGTCGTGGAGCCGACGGAACCCGTCGACGGTGCGGGGTGATGGCGGCGTGCCGCGGTGCACGATCGTGCCATCGAGGTCGGTGGCGACGGCGCGGAGCTCGGTCATCCAGTTCAGCTGCGCTCGACGAGCGACACTCGCATCGCCTCGAGCTCGTCGCTCGTGAGGCCGTGGGTGGTGAGGTACCCCGCGGCGCCGCCGTGCTGCACGCGCAGCCAGTCGAGCGCGACCTGCATGGTCTCGGCGTCGGCGCTCATGATGCGCGGGCCGGGCGCGACACCTGTGCGCCCGGCGAACTTCGCGAGGATGAGATCGATCACCTCGGCGGTCTTGGCGTAGTCGGCGCAGATGGTGGCGTCGTCGACCCCCAACACCTGGAACACCACCGCTGCCACCAATCCGGTGCGGTCCTTGCCGGCCGCGCACTGGAACACGAGCGGGTGGTTGCTGCCGTCGGCGATGATCCGGATGACCGACACGAACTGGTCGCCGGACGACGCAAGGATCGACTGGTAGCGCTCGGCGAGCGTGGTGTCGATGTCACGGCCGGTCAGTGCCGGCACTGACGGATCGATCAACGACCGGTGATCGACGCGGACGCCCGCCTCCTCGAGCCGGTGCATCGGTGTGGCCAGCACCTCGTGCTCTCGGCGAAGGTCGATCACCGTTCGCACGCCGTGCGACGCGATCAGCGCTTCGACGTCGGCGCGGTCGCACGCGGCGAGCGAGTCGCTCCGGAACAACCGCCCCGAACGCACCCGACCATCGGGCGTCGGTGCACCACCCAGGTCACGGAAGTTCACATACGGCGGCACCCGCGGACAATACGCGAGTGGGAGGTCGGAGCTTCCGAAGTGAGCGCAGCGAACGTAGGAGCGCAGGAGCGAGCGTGTCCCACTTGACGCGGAAGCCGCAGCAAACCAGCGAGCGAGTGAGAACGGGAGGCTTGGCAACTACATTGCGGAGCATATGGAGATTCGCATCGGCATCACCCAGAGCCCCAAGGAACTGACCGCCGAGGTCGACGGCAACGCCGACGACCTGATCAAGCAGATCGACGCCGCGCTCGACGGTGGCGCCGCGATCGTGTGGCTCACCGACACGAAGGGCCGCCGCTTCGGTGCCCCCGCGGCGAAGATCGCCTACGTCGAGATCGACGAGGACGGCTCGTCGAAGCACGTCGGGTTCGGGCGCTAGCCGACCCGCCATGACTCGACGGCTTTGACCCAATCGAGATGACCCCATCGAGATGACGGGCGCGCCGGGTCTGCTCGACCGGCGGTTGCTGTTCTTCACCGGCAAGGGTGGGGTCGGCAAGAGCACGGTCACCGCAGCGACCGCGTTGCTCGCGGCCGAACACGGCAAGCGGGTGTTGCTCGTCGAGGTCGACGCCAAAGGCAATCTGACCGCGCTGTTCGAACACGCGCCGGTCGGTTTCGAGCCGCGCGAGATCCATCCGGGCATCTCGGCGATGCAGATGAACACCGAGGCGTCGCTGCGCGAGTACCTGAAGGTGCAAGCGCGCGTGCCGGTGATCGGGCGCATCGGCCCGCTGGCGCGTGCGTTCGACTTCGTGGCCAATGCCGCGCCCGGCGTGAAGGAGATTCTCACGATTGGGAAGGTCTGTCACGAGCTGCGCGCGTCGCTCGAAGGTCGCGCGCCCTGGGATCTCATCGTGGTCGACGCCGCGGCCACTGGTCACGTGATCAGTCAGCTCGACGCGCCGAACGCGATCAAGGAGCTCGTGGCGGTCGGTCCCGTCCGCCAGCAGACCGACTGGATGATCGAGCTGCTCTCCGATCCCGCGCTCACGGCGCTGAACGTGGTCACGTCGCCCGAGGAGATGCCGGTCAACGAGACCATCGAGCTGGTGGCGCGCGCACGCGCGGAGCTCACCGTGCCGCTCGGGGTGGTGATCGTGAACCGGGTGCTCCCGGAGCTGTTCACCCACGTCGACGAGACCACGTTCGATGCCATGCGCACGCCCCAGGGCGAAGCGGTGCTCGAGCGTCACGCTGGCCCGGGTGCCACCGCGGTGCTCGACGCCGCGGAGCTCGCAGTGTCGCTGCGCCGGAGTCGGTCGCCGTACCTGTCGAGCCTGCGTGACGAGGTGGATCTCGACCTGCTGCTCGTTCCGTACCTCTTCGTGCGCGATCACGGTCTGCGGGTCACGCACATGGTCGCGGAGGCATTGGGCCAGGAGCTCGGATGAGCACACCGTCGCTGGAGGCACTGCTCGCGGCGCGCGAAGTGATCGTGTTCTGCGGATCCGGCGGCGTGGGCAAGACGTCGATCGCGGCCGCGGCGGCGGTCACTGCTGCGGCGCGCCTCGGCGGCAAGGTGCTCGTGCTCACCATCGACCCCGCGCGTCGGCTTGCCGATGCGTTGGGACTCGAAGGCGTCGGCAACGTGGAACACCGCGTGCCACTCGAGGTGTTCCGTGAGCTCGGGATCGAACCCCGCGGTGAGCTGTACGCGGCGATGCTCGACACGAAGCAGTCGTGGGACGAGCTGGTGCTGCGGCACGCACCCGATGCCGCAACCGCGCACGACATCCTCGAGAACCGGATGTACCAGAACGTGACCAGTCGCTTCGTGCAGAGCCATGACTACATCGCGATGGAGCGGCTCTACGACCTGCACGCGTCGGGCATCTACGACCTGATCATCGTCGACACGCCGCCGAGCCGCAACGCCATCGACTTCCTCGAGGCGCCGGCGCGCATGAGCGAGTTCTTCGGCGGACGACTCTTGCGCTGGCTCACCATGCCGTACCGACTCGGCGGGCGCGGTGCGCGCATGTTCAACGCGGCGAGCCGGCCGTTCTACAACTTGGCCGATCGGGTGCTGGGGAGCCAGTTCCTCCAAGACATCGCCGAGTTCTTCTTGAACTTCCAGTCGATGTATCCGGGTTTCGTGGAGCGCGCCGACGCGGTCGAGCAGCTGTTGCACGACCGCCGCACGTCGTTCGCCGTGGTCACCACGCTCGAAGGTGCGCCGCTGCGTGAGGCGCAGAACTTCTGTGCCGAGCTGCGCGCCCGCGACTTCCACCTCGGCGCGCTGGTGCTCAACAAGACGTTTCCGCGTTACCTCCTGTCGGACGACGGCGATCGCGCGGCCAGCGTGCTGTCGCGCGAGTCCGACGCGGTGGCGGCGGATCTCGCCGCGCTCGACGCCGATTCGGAAGGAGTTGGCGCGCTGAGTGACGTGGAACGATCAGGGCGTGTGTTGCGCACGCTCGGGGAGTCGTTTCGCAACTACGAGGTCGTGGCCCGTCGCGAAGCCGAGTTGCGAGCCGAGTTGGCACGCACGCCCGAAGTGGTGGTCGACGTGCCGAACTTCGCGACCGACATCACCGATGTCGGCGGGCTCGCTCGCATCGGCGAGCACCTGCTGCCGCACACGCCCGTCTGACCACGCCGTACGCTGTTCGACGTCTATGACGACGTTTTTCGAGCAGGCGCGCACCAAGACCGCGCTGTGGGG
>JBEVLJ010000133.1:0-3023 GCA_040509195.1 Acidimicrobiia bacterium | reverse complement strand
ATCGCCGGGCACGAGACGTTCCTGCAGCTCGCTGATCTCCCGTTCGGCATCATGTGGTTGCTCGCGATGTCGGGCCTCGGCCTCTACGGCGTGATGCTCGCCGGCTGGTCGTCGGGCTCGAAGTACCCCTTGCTCGGGTCGGTGCGCGCGTCGGCGCAGCTGCTCAGCTACGAAGCTGCGTTCAGCCTCGCCATCGTCGGTGTGCTCGTGCAGTCGAACACGCTGTCGACGCGCGGCATCGTCGCCAAGCAGGGGTGGCACGGCGTCGAGTCGATCTTCAACGGCGACTGGTACTGGCTGCCCGCGATCGTCGCCCTCGTGATCTTCGTGATCGCGGCGGTCGCCGAGACGAACCACCCGCCGTTCGACATGACCGAAGCGGAGCAGGAGCTCACCGCCGGGTTCATGACCGAGTACACGGGCATCCGGTTCGCAATCTTCTACCTCGCCGAGTTCATGAACGTGATCACCATGTGTGCGATCGCGGTCACCCTCTTCTTCGGTGGCCCCAACGGACCGGCGCTCGGCTTCCTGTCGGCGAACGGGTGGTTCAACGCCTGGGTCATGCCGGTGTTCTGGTTCATGGCCAAGGTGCTGATCCTGCTGTTCGGCACGGTGTGGCTGCGCGCGTCGCTGCCTCGCCTGCGCTACGACCAGCTGATGGGCTTCGGGTGGAAGTACCTCATCGAGATCGCGTTCCTCTGGGTGATGATCTCCGGCGTGGTCGTCATCGCCAAAGAAGAGTCGTGGAACATGTTCATCGTGCTCCCGTCGGCGATCGTCGGCGCGCTCGCGATCGGCGGCATCCTGTACTCGTCGATCCCTCGGCAGTCCGAGCTCGTCGAGGAGATCAAGTAGATGGGGTGGCTCTCCGGCTTCGCGGTCACGTTGCGTCAGATCGGGCGCGGCAACGTCACCGAGCACTATCCGAAGGAGAAGCGTCCGAAGCCCATGCGCTTCCACGGCCGACACGTCCTCAATCGCTACGAGGACGGCATGGAGAAGTGCATCGGGTGTGAGCTGTGCGCGGGCGTGTGCCCGGCGAAGTGCATCTACGTGCGCGGCGCCGACAACCCGCCCGACGCGCCGGTGTCGCCGGGCGAGCGCTACGGCTTCGTCTACGAGATCAATTACCTGCGCTGCATCCACTGCGACCTCTGCGTGGAGGCCTGTCCCACCGAGGCGATCACCGAGACGAAGCTGTTCGAGTTCTCGTTCTCGAACCGGTCCGACGCCATCTACACCAAGTCGGAGTTGCTCGTCGACGACGATGGCCGCGCGCGCCGTCAGCCCTGGGAGCTGTGGCTCGGCAACGAAGACGACGACACCAGCGCCTGGATGCGCGCCACTGCACCGTCGGGTCAGGCCGTGTTCGAAGGCGTGGTCGGGTGGTCGGGTGAGCTCGGCTTCGGCGTGCGCGCACCTGAGCTCGGCCAGACGGCGCCCGACGACCTCGTCACCGACGACACGCGTGCGATCGAAGACTCGATCGCGCTGCACGGGCACGACCACGGTCACGACGGTCACGCGCACGACGAACATGGTGGCGGTCACTGATGACCGTCTTCCTCTTCTTCCTGTTCTCCGCGGTCGCGCTCGCCGGCGCGCTGGGTGTGGTGTTCGCGAAGAACCCCGTGCACTCGGCGTTGCTGCTCGTCGTCACGCTGGTGAGCGTCGGCGTGTTCTTCCTGATGCAAGACGCCGACCTGCTCTTCGCGGTGCAGATCATCGTGTACGCCGGCGCGATCGTCGTGCTGTTCCTGTTCGTGATCATGCTGCTCGGCGTCGACCGCAGCGAGTCGTTGCGCGATCCGCTCCCGTACCAGAAGGTCACTGCGTTCGCGCTCGGTGCGATCATGCTGGCCGAGGTGATCTTCCTCTGCGCGCACGAGTGGGTCACCGGCCGCACGGCTGACGCCACGCACGCGATCAATGGCGGCACCCCCGGTCTCGGCGGCAACGTCGAGCGCGTCGCCCGCACGCTCTTCACCGACTTCCTCTGGCCGTTCGAGATCACCGCGGCACTGCTCGTGCTCGCGGTCGTCGGCAGCGTGGTGCTCGCGCGGCGCAGTGGGCAGCGCGTCGATGCGATCGGAGAAGACGAGTTGACGGCCCGGTCCCCGGCCGATGATCGTGCCAGTGATCGAGGTGGTGCGTCGTGACGATCACGGCCACCTACTACCTCGTCGTCGCGGCGTTGATCTTCACGATCGGTGCGGTGGGCGTGCTCGTGCGCCGCAACGTCATCGTGATGTTCATGTGCGTGGAGCTGATGCTCAACGCGGTCAACCTCTCGTTCGTCACGTTCGCGAAGCAGCTCAACGACATCCGCGGCCAGGCGATCGTGTTCTTCATCCTCGTGGTCGCCGCCGCTGAAGTTGCCGTTGGTCTCGGCATCATCGTGGCGATCTTCCGTCGTCGTCGTGGCGCCACCGCCGACGACCTCGACCTCTTGCGTGATCGGCAGGGTGCATGAGCTCGAGAGAATTGCTCGACCTCGCGTGGATCGTGCCCGCGCTGCCGTTGTTGGGCGCGGTGATCCTGCTGTTCCTCGGCAAGAAGATCGGTGAGCCGATCGCGGGGTGGATCGCCACCGGGTTGATGGCGCTCGCGTTCGTGTGGTCGATCGTGATGTTCATCGCGATGCGCGACCTGCCCGAGCACGCGCAAGTGAACGTGCACAACCTGTTCACGTGGCTGCCGGCCGGCACGCTGCACGTTGACTTCGGGGTGTACACCGACCCGCTGTCGATCACGTGGCTGCTGCTCGTGACCGGGGTGGGCACGCTGATCCACCTCTATTCGATCGGCTACATGCACGGCGACCCGCGCTTCTCGCGGTTCTTCTGCTACCTCAACCTGTTCGCCGCGTCGATGCTGATCCTGGTGCTCGGCTCCACCTTCCTCCTCACCTTCCTCGGGTGGGAGGGCGTGGGTCTGTGCTCGTACCTGCTCGTGTCGTTCTGGTTCGAGCGCAACGCGGCGGCGGTCGCGGGCAAGAAGGCGTTCGTCACCAACCGCGT
>JBEVLJ010000132.1:0-5839 GCA_040509195.1 Acidimicrobiia bacterium | reverse complement strand
GCCGGGGGTACGGAAGGTGGCATCACGACCGGATCGCTGCTGGTCGCGCGCGCCGCGATGAAGCCGCTGGCATCGCTCAACCGTCCCGTGATCCGCACCGTCGACACCGTCACCAAGGAAGAGACGGTGTCGTTCAAGGAGCGCACCGACGTCACCGCCGTGCCCGCGGCGGGGGTCGTCGCGGAGACGATGGTCGCGCTCGTGCTCGCAACGGAATCACTTCGCAAGTTCGGTGGCGATTCGGTGGCGGAGTTCACTCGCAACCACGCTTCGTACGTCGCGTCACTGCACTGATGGCCGGGCACCTCGTGCTCGTCGGCTTGATGGGTGCCGGGAAGACGAGCGTGGGGGAGCGCTGCGCGCACATGCTGGGCCGCGGGTTCGTCGACACCGATGATCTCGTCGAAGCCACCGCGCACCTGAGCGTCGCAGAGATCTTCGACACGCTCGGTGAGGCGCAGTTCCGCCAGCTCGAACGCGCCGCGGTCGCCGACGTGGCCGCATCGCCCGAGCCGCTCGTGATCGCGTGCGGCGGCGGCGTGGTGCTCGATCCCGACAATCGTCGTGCGCTGCGCAACGCCGGCGTCGTCATCTGGCTGCAGGCCTCGCCAGCGGAGCTCGGCGAACGAGTGGCGCACCAAGAAGCACGTGACGGCGCGGCGCGTCCCCTCTTGCGCGATGGTGCGGTTGGCACGTTGGAGCGATTGGCGCTCGTGCGCGCGCCGGCGTACGAGGCCGCCGCGCACGAGGTCGTCGACACCGCGGGTCGCTCGATCGACGCGGTCACCGACGCGGTGCTCGCCGCGTATCGCGCGCTCGACGCGGAGCGCGCCTGATGGAGCGCGTCACCGTCGCACTTCCTGTGCCCTACGACGTGCTGGTCGGCGCCGACGTGCTCGGCGAAGCCGGCGCGCTGTTGTCAGGCCGGCGCAAGGTCGCGGTGGTGAGCCAGACGGGCATCGCCGACTTCCACGCGCCGGCGCTCATCGCATCGCTCCAAGCCGCCGACGTCGACACCGATCTCTTCCTCATCGGTGACGGTGAACACGCGAAGACGCTCAGCACCGTCGACGACCTCTGCGCGCGGTTCGCCGAATGGGGGCTCCTGCGCGGCGACGCGGTGGTCGCGCTCGGCGGTGGCCTGGTGGGCGACACCGCGGGCTTCGCGGCGGCCGTCTACCACCGGGGCGTCGCGGTGGTGCAGGCGCCGACCACCCTGCTCGCGCAGGTCGACGCCGCGATCGGCGGGAAGACGGCGGTCAACTTGCCCCAGGGCAAGAACCTCGTCGGGGCGTTCCACCAGCCGATCGGTGTGCTGGCGGACGTGCGCACCCTCACCACCCTGGGGCCGCGTGAGTACCGCTCGGGGCTCGGCGAGGTGGCGAAGTACGCGCTCACACCGGGCGACCACCCGGTCGCGGACATCGTGCGTGAGCACAGCGACGCGATCCTGGCGCGTGACGTGAACGTGCTGGAGTCGCTCGTCGCTGCCTGTGCGTCGATCAAGGCGCAGGTCGTCGCCGCCGATCCGGAGGAGCGCACGGGGATCCGCGCCACGCTCAACTACGGCCACACCCTCGCCCACGCGCTCGAGACCGTGGGTGACCACGAACTGATGCACGGCGAAGCGGTGGCCATCGGCCTCGTGTTTGCGAGCGCGCTCGCCGCCGCGATGGAGAGGATCCATCCGGACGCGGTGCGGTACCACCGCTCGGTGCTCGAGTCGCTCGACCTCCCCACGGCCGTCGACGCCAGTGGGTTGCGTGGTATGAAGGCGAGCGAACTGCTCGACGTGATGCGTCGCGACAAGAAGGCGTCGGGTGGGCTCACCTTCGTACTGCCGAAGCACGACGTCGACGGTGTGGTGCTGGAACTGGTCGACGATCCCGACCCGAGTGCACTCGACGTCGCGTTCGCCGCCGTCGGCGTGCGAAGCTGATCGCAATGGCACACATCCTCCTGCTCTCCGGGCCCAACCTCAACCTGTTCGGCCAACGCGACGCGCTCGTGTACGGCACCGACACACTCGACGACATGGTCGGCGCCGCGCACGCGGTGGCGGTGCACCACGGCCACACGCTCGAGCACCTGCAGTCGAACCACGAAGGCGAGCTCGTCGACGTGATCCACAAAGCGCGTGGGCGGGTCGACGCGATCGTGATCAACCCTGGCGCATTCGGGCACTACTCGTACGCGATCGCCGACGCGCTGCTCACGTTCGAAGGCATGAAGGTGGAGCTGCACGTGTCGAACCCGAATGCGCGTGAAGAGTGGCGACGACTTTCGGTGATCGCGCCCACCGTCAACGGCACCATCGCCGGGTTCGGCAAGCACGGCTACTCGCTCGCCATCGAAGCGGTGAGCTCCGAGCTCGCGACGGGCCGGCGATGAAGGCCTCGCGATGACCGCGACGCTCGACTCGCTGCCGACGATGGACGTCGGCTCGCGTGCCGCGCGCCTGCGCGAGGTGTTGGCGCGCGAGTCGCTCGACGCGCTCGTCGTCACGCACCTGCCCAACGTGCGCTACCTCACCGGCTTCACCGGCAGCGCGGCCATGGTGGTGGTCACGCGTGACACGCTCACGTTCACGACCGACGGGCGGTATCGCACTCAGAGTGCTGAGCAGCTCGATGCCGCCGGTGTGCAGGCCGAGATCGAGATCGGCGCCACGCAAGCCGACCAACGTGTGATCCTGGCGCGCGCGGTCGACGCGGATGCACGTGTCGGACTCGAGGCCCATGCGGTGAGTTGGTCGTTGCAACGCGCGTTCGCCGAGTCCTTCGTGGACCGCGAGCTCGTGCCCACGAGCGATCTCGTCGAGGCATTGCGTCAGATCAAGGAGCCCGGCGAGGTCGCCCGCATCCACGCCGCGTGTTCGATCGCCGACGACGCGCTCGCCGCGTTGCTACCCACGCTCGCCGACGGTCCCACCGAACGCGACTTCGCCCTCGACCTCGAAGTCGAGATGCGTCGACGCGGCGCGAGCGGCAACAGCTTCGATCCGATCGTCGCCAGTGGTCCCAACGCGGCCAAGCCGCACGCACGCCCGAGCGCGCGGCGGGTCGAGCGCGGCGAGCTCGTCGTCATCGACTTCGGGTGCATCGTCGACGGCTACTGCTCCGACATGACGCGCACCGTGAGCGTTGGAGATCCCGGTCCTGACGCGCGTCGCATCTGGGACGTCGTGCGCGCCAGCCAAGAAGCCGGACGAGCCGCGGTGCGTGCGGGCGTCGAGTGCGCGGCCGTCGACGCCGCGTGTCGCGACGTGATCGCGGATGCCGGTTGGGCCGACGCGTTCGTGCACTCCACCGGCCACGGCGTCGGCCTCGAGATCCACGAGTCGCCAAGAGTGGCGTCAACCGCCCGTGATACTTTGGCTCCCGGTTCGGTCGTCACCGTCGAGCCGGGTGTGTACCTCCCCGGCGTGGGTGGTGTGCGCATCGAGGACACCGTCGTCGTCACCGCCGATGGTTCCGACCCCCTCACTGCTTTCCCGAAGGAACTCGTGTTGTGAGCATCTCGACCAACGACCTCAAGAACGGCATGTCGCTCGACCTGCCCCAGGTCGGGCTGTGCACCGTCGTCGAGTTCCAGCACGTGAAGCCGGGCAAGGGCGGGGCGTTCGTGCGCACCAAGCTCAAGCGGGTGTCGAGCGGGGCGGTGATGGAGCGCACGTTCCGCGCCGACGAGAAGGTGCCGCTCGCCGTCATCGACAAGCGCGAGATGCAGTACCTCTACAAGGAGAGCACCGCACTGGTGTTCATGGACAACGAGACCTACGACCAACTCCAGGTGGAGACGTCGGAGCTCGGCGGCACGGTGAACTACCTCAAAGAAGGCGACACCGCCGTCTTGATGATGTACCAGGATCGCGTCGTCGGTGTGGAGCTGCCCGCCGCGGTCGAGCTCACGATCACCGAGGCCGAGCCCGGTGTGCAAGGCGACCGCGTCTCCGGGGCGCGCAAGCCGGCCACGCTGGAGACGGGCCTCGTCGTGCAGGTACCGCTGTTCATCGAGCCGGGCGAGAAGATCAAGGTCGACACCCGTACCGGGGAGTACCTCGCGCGGGCGTAGCGCGAGCCCGCCCATGGCTCTCACCGGTAGTCGCCGCGCCGCACGCGAACGTGCGCTCGGCCTGTGTTATGAGCTCGAAGTTCGTGACCTCACCGTCGACGATCTGCTCGAACAGCAACCCGCGCCGCCCGACGACTACGCGGTCGCGTTGGTGCGCGGCGTCGAAGCGCACCACGCCGACGTCGACGAGCTCTTGCGCAAGTTCTCCGAACACTGGGCGCTCGAACGGATGCCTGCGATCGATCGGGCCGTGTTGCGCCTCGGTGCGTTCGAACTGGGTTGGGAGCCCGAGATGCCCACGGGCGTGGTGATCAGCGAGGCGGTCGAGCTCGCCAAGCTGTACTCCACCAAGGATTCCGGTCGCTTCGTCAACGGGCTGCTCTCGCGCGTTGCTGCCGAGCTGCGGCCGGGTGATCCGGTGGAGCTCGACGGCGCGGCCCGCGACGTCGAGGCCGAGTGACTTCGCCCCCGTCGATGACCACGGCGCCGGTCGAGATCCGTGAACCCGAGGTCACCGAGCAGACCGCCGAAGATCGCCCGTGGAAGGTGATCGTGTGGAACGACCCGGTGAACCTGATGTCGTACGTCGTGCTCGTGCTGCAGAAGCTGTTCGGCTACTCGCGCAAGAAGGCCACCAAACTCATGCGTCAGGTGCACGAAGAAGGGCGTGCGGTGGTGTCCGACGGCACGCGCGAGAAGTGCGAAGCCGACGTCGCACGACTGCACGCGCACGGCTTGTGGGCCACGATGGAACACGATTCGTGAGTCCGCGCTGGAAGCGGTTCCGCGGCGGACCCGACGACACGTTGATCGTGTCGCTCGCGCCGGAAGAGATGGCGCTCCTCGTTGGGCTGCCCGAGCAGCTGCGCGAAGTGTTCGACGCGCCGCGTGATGATCCGCTCGCGGCGCGACTGTTCCCGGCCGCGTATCTCGACCCCACTGAAGAGGAACGCGAGGCGGAGTACACCGCGCTCGTGCTCCCGGACCTGTTGCGCCAACGGCTCGACGCACTCGAGCTCGTCACGTCGTCGTTCGCGCGTGCCGTGCCCGATGCGCAGCGGCCCGACGAGGAGTGGTTGGAGATCGCGCTCACGCCCGAAGAGGTGTCGGCGTGGCTCGGTGTGCTCAACGACACTCGTCTCGTGCTCGGCACCCGCCTCGAGGTCACCGAAGAGGAACCCGACCTCGACCCGTCGCACCCTGACGCGTCCGCCTTTGCGGTCTACTACTGGCTCACCTATCTCCAAGGCGAGCTCATCGAAGAGCTCCTCTAGCCTCGAGTCGTGCAGCACCACCGCAGCATCTTGGTGTACGACGGCGATTGCGGCTTCTGCACGACGTCGGCGACCTGGATCGCGCGGCAGTGGCCCGACGGCGACGGCGCAGTCGCGATTCCCTGGCAGTTCCTCTCGTCCGACGATCTGCGCGCCGCGCACCTGAGCCACGACGACGTGGCGCGCTCCGCCTGGTGGATCGAGGACGGGCGAGCCGAGGAGGGCGATCGCGCGATCGCACGTGCGTTGATCGCCGCAGGCGGAGCGTGGTCGATCGTGGGCCGTCTCCTGCTCGTGCCACCGGTCTCGTGGATCGCGCCGTTGAGCTATCGCGTCGTGGCGCGGTACCGGTACCGGCTCCCGGGTGGCACCCCTGCCTGCAAGGTCGGCTGAGTCAGTGCCGTCGGCCGATCCAGCTGCCGACCACGCGTCCGGCCGTGGTCATGACTGGCTCGTCCGGATGAGCGCGGCGGCGCGGCTTCGCATGGGTC